>NZ_JARVSV010000024.1:0-223782 GCF_030209025.1 Pseudomonas sp. MEJ086 | reverse complement strand
CACGTGTAGGAGCCAGCTTGCTGGCGAGCCGCGATCAAGAGCATCGCCGGCAAGCCGGCTCCTACAGCAGGCCGTCCTGCGCGCGGGGCGTGGTGGAAGGGTGAAGCGTCTTCCACCCTACGGATCGCGCCCCAGGTTTCGCGTCGCCAGCCCAGGCTACGGAGCACGTGTAGGAGCCAGCTTGCTGGCGAGCCGCGCTCAAGAGCATCGCCAGCAAGCTGGCTCCTACAGCAGGTCGTCCTGCGCGTGGGGCAGTGGTGCAAGGGTGAAGCGTCTTCTGCCCTGCGGGGCCTTGAGGTGGCTCTGTCGGCTGGGGTGACCGAGGCAGGCATGGGTTCACTGGGGCGCTCAAATACCTTCCGCCTACGCACAACGGACGTAACCGACGCCAGCCCCGGTAACCCGGGAAATGTTTGCAAGCGGAAATTATCGGCACAACTGTGCGCCGCCGACGGGGTCTCGTTTAGAATGGTTCGATCCCTTCGAGAATTCCATCCATGCCCCAGTCGGCCGAGCAGCAGTCGTTAGCTGAAGTACCTCTGACGGAGCTGGTCGCATGCCATGAATGCGATCTGCTCATGCGCAAGCCGCACATCGGAGATGGTGAGAGCGTCGAATGCCCGCGTTGTGGCTATGAGCTCTACAACCACCGTCACCAGGTGGTGCGCCGTAGCCTCGCTCTGGTACTCGCGGCGCTTCTGCTGTATGTCCCCGCAAACTTCTTGCCGATCATGCATCTGACCCTGTTGGGGCAAACCGCCAACGATACGGTGTGGAGCGGCGTGCTGGGCCTTTATAACAGCGGTATGCAGAGCATCGCCGTGGTGGTGTTCCTGTGCAGCATGGCAGTGCCCCTGCTCAAGCTGCTTTGCCAACTGCTGGTGTTGCTGAGCATCAGCCTGAAGATCGGTCGTGGTTACGGGCTGCTGCTTTACCGTATTTATCACCACATGCGCGAGTGGGGCATGCTCGAGGTCTACCTGATGGGCATTCTGGTTTCCATCGTCAAACTGGCCGATATCGCCGCCTTGTCGCTGGGCTTCGGCTTGTTCTGTTTCATTGCGCTGCTGTTGGTGCAGGTCTGGCTGGAGGTGACCATGTCGCCCCACCAGATCTGGGAAGCTCTGGCAGGGGAGGATATCAGTGCGCGCCATTGATGCCGGGTTGCTGATCTGCCACGAATGCCACCAGCTCAACCGTCACGAGCCCGAGCTGAAGCGCCAGTTCTGTTCGCGCTGTGGGGGGCGGGTTCATCCTCGCCAGCCCAATAGCCTGGTACGTACCTGGGCATTGCTGATCACGGCAGCCATTCTCTACATTCCCGCGAACCTGCTGCCGATCATGACGGTCAATTCCCTCGGCAAGGGGCAGCCGGACACCATCATGTCGGGTGTCATCACCCTCTTCGAACATGGCATGCTGCCGATTGCTGCGGTGGTCTTCATCGCCAGCATCCTGGTGCCGACCTTCAAGCTGGTCGGGATCGGCCTGCTGCTCTACTCGGTGCAGCGCCATCAGCCGATGTCGGCGCGCCAACGGATTTTGATGTACCGCTTCATCGAATGGATCGGGCGCTGGTCGATGCTGGATATCTTCGTCATTGCCATTTTGGTGGCGGTGGTCAGATTCGGCAGTCTGGCGAGCGTCGAGCCAGGGATGGGAGCGGTGGCTTTCGCCAGCGTGGTGATTCTGACCATGCTGGCAGCACTGACCTTCGACCCTCGATTGATTTGGGATAACACGGAATCGGATGACGACCATGAATGATCTGCCCACGGCCAGGACGCGTCCGGCCTCCAACTGGTCCGCGATATGGGTGCTGCCACTGATCGCCTTGCTGATTGGCGGCTGGCTGGGCTGGCGTGCCTACAGTGATGCAGGCATCGAGATCCAGGTGGTGTTCGCCAGCGGCGAGGGCATCGAGGCAGGCAAGACCGAGGTCGTCTACAAGGGCATGTCGATCGGCAAGGTATCGAGCCTGACCCTGGACCAGAGCGAGAAGCAGCGTGGGGTGATCGCCACGCTGGAGATGAGCAAGGACGTCGAGTACCAACTGCGTGCCGGCACGCGCTTCTGGCTGGTCAAGCCGAGTGTGAGCCTGGCCGGTATCACCGGTCTGGAAACGCTGGTCTCCGGCAACTACATCGCCGTCAGTCCTGGCAACGGTGAACCGACCTACGATTTCCAGGCGCTGCCGCAGGCGCCGCCGCTTTCGGATGAACAACCCGGCCTGCACCTGACCCTCAAGGCCGAGCGACTGGGTTCGCTGAACCGCGACAGCCCGGTGTTCTACAAGCAGATTCAGGTCGGGCGGGTGAAAAGCTACGAGCTCGCCAATGACCAGACCTCGGTCGATGTGAAGGTATTCATCGAGCCGGCCTATGCCGATCTCGTGCGCAAACATACGCGCTTCTGGAATGCCAGCGGCATCAGCGTCGATGCCAACTTCTCCGGCGTGAAGTTCCGCAGCGAGTCTCTGGCCAGCATCGTCGCGGGAGGCATCGCCTTCGCCACACCTGAGCACCGCAAGGACAGCCCGCCTACCGACCCGAGCAAACCCTTTCGCCTCTACGAGGACTTCGATGCCGCCCAGGCGGGTATCAAGGCCGTGGTCAAACTGACCGACTTCGAGGGGCTCCAGGCTGGGCGTACGCCAGTCATGTACAAGGGGATCCAGGCGGGCACGCTGAAAAACCTCAAGGTCGATCCGGATTTGAAAAGTGCCACCGCCGAACTGGCGATGGACCCTCTAGCCGAAGATTATCTGGTCGAGGGCAGCCAGTTCTGGGTGGTCAAGCCATCGATCTCCCTGGCTGGCATCACGGGGCTCGAGGCGCTGGTAAAGGGCAACTACATCGCCATTCGCCCCGGTGAGCTGGGCGGTGCGCCGCGTCGGGACTTCGTCGCCCGGGCCAAGGCCCCCCCACTGGATCTAGGTGCCGAAGGCCTGCACCTGGTGCTGTTCAGCGATACGCTCGGCTCGGTGGATGTGGGCAGCCCCATCCTTTACCGGCAGATGAAAGTGGGTACTGTGCAGAGCTTTCAGTTGGCCAGAGACAACAAGCAGGTGGTAGTTGGCGTGCACATCGAGCCGGAATATGCCGGGCTGGTAAACGTCACCACGCGCTTCTGGAACGTCAGCGGGATAACGCTCAAGGGCGGCTTGTCCGGTATCGAAGTGAAGAGCGAATCCCTGCAGACCCTCATGGCAGGCGGTATTTCGTTCGAGACCGATGACCTGAGCGCACCGGCCGATGCCAAGCGCGTGCAGCGCTTCAACCTGTACGCCGACCGCGATGCCGCGATGCAGCACGGTGATGCGCTGAGCATTCGCGTTGCACGGGGTGACGGCCTTTCACCTGGCACCGAGATCCGCTTCAAGGGGCTGCAGATCGGCAAGATCGAGCGTGTCGAGCTGACCGACGATCTGCAGGCAGTCATGCTGCATGGTCGGATCACCACGGCAGCCAAACAGGTGCTGCGGCCCGGCTCGCGCTTCTGGGTGGTCAAGCCTCAACTGAGCCTTGCCGGTGCCGCCAACCTCGACACGCTGATCGGTGGCCAGTACATCGACGTGCTGCCGTCGGCGCAGAGCAACGGTCGGCAGAGCGAGTTCGTCGCTCTGGAGCAGCCACCGGAGCAAGTCGCCGAAGAGCCAGGCCTGCGCCTGGTGCTGAGTGCCGCGCGACGCGGCTCGCTGAAGGCCGGAGCGCCGGTCACCTACCGGGAAATTCAGGTCGGCAAGGTAACGGGTTACGAATTGGGGGCCACGGCGGATCGGGTACTGATCGAGGTGCTCATTGAGCCGCGTTATGCCGGGTTGGTGAAAACCGGCAGCCGTTTCTGGAACAGCTCGGGTTTCGGTATCGATGTCGGCTTGTTCAAGGGCATGACGGTCCGCACCGAGTCCCTGGAAACCCTGGTTGCCGGCGGCGTTGCCTTTGCCACCCCGGAGGGTGACAGCAATACGGCCAGAGCCGGGCAGACGTTCGCATTGTTCGATGAGTCGCAGCCGGAGTGGCTGCAGTGGGCGCCGAAAATCGCCCTGCCCAAGTGACTTGCCCGTAAACGAAAAGGCCCGCGTGAAAACGCGGGCCTTTTACGTTGTACAGCGCTATCAGGCCGGCTCGGCCGCATCCTGCTCGCTGCTTGCCGGTGCTTCGGCTTGCTCGCGGCGTTTGATGTACTTCCAGTCGGCTTCGTCGATGTAGATGCCGTTCGGCCCGCTACCACCTTCCAGATCGATGGCCACGGTGGCCGAGACCTGAGGTTTAACCGAGGCCAGAATCGGCACGAAACCGAGTTGCAGGCTGGTCTCGATCAGCGCCTGCTGGTTGCGCTCGTCGATGTCCGCCGCCTCGTCGAGGTAGTAGGGCAGGCGTACGCGGCCAGCCTGATCGCGATCCATCAGGTGCAGCAGCAGGTACATGTTGGTCAGCGCCTTGATGGTCATCGTGGTGCCGTTGCTTGCTGCGCCATCGATGTCGGTGTGGATCACCGGCTGGCCGTGTACCTTGGTGATTTCGAAGGCCAGTTCGAAGAGATCCTTCAGGCCCAGCTGGTTGCCGTTGGCAGCGACCAGGCGCGACAGGTAGTCCTTGGCCTCTTCGTTCTTGGCATCCTGTTCGCTGGACTGGTTGAGGTCGAATACCGACAGGGTTTCGCCCTCTTCGTACTGACCGGCGCTGTGGATGATCTGATCGATATGCCGCAGGGCATCCTTGTTCGGCGCCAGGACGATGCGGAAGCTCTGCAGGTTGGAAACCTGACGCTTGTTGATCTCGCGGTTGAACAGTGCCAACTGGTGCTCGAGGTTGTCGTAGTCGCTGCGGATGTTGCGCAGCGTGCGGGCGATGTCGGTCACCGCGGCACGACGTGCCTTGGCCAGGGTCAGGGCTTCGTCCTGGCGGTGGGCGTAGGCGTTGACCAGCAGCTTCAGGCGGCGCTCCATGTCGTCTTCGCTGTCGAACTTGGCGACCCCCTTGAGGCGGACCTGGGCGTACAGCGCCTCGATCTGCCCGTCGATGCGCTGCAGACCCTGCCAGGTGTCCTGGTAGTCGTTGAGCAGCGGCAGCAGGTTGTCCAGTGAGTCGTCGACCGGCTCCATGTAGGGCGTGCCGAAGGGCAGGTCGGCGGGCAGCAATTGGCGACGGCGCAGGGCATCTTCCAGGGTGCGCTCCTTGGCCTCCAGATCGGCGATCTGCCGGCCGACCAGTTGCAGTTTGGCGGAGAGCTGCTGGACGCGCTCGGTGAAGGCATCACTGGCACGCTTGAGTTCGTCCTGAGCGCCTTCCAGCTGGGCGAGCTTTTCCAGCTTGCCGTCTTCTTCGGCGGTCAGTGTCTGGCTGCGACGGAAGTCTTCCAGCGCCTTCTGAGCGTCGAGTACGGCCTGGTACAGCTGCTCGGCCTGGGCCTTGCTGGCGGCACGGTCGGCTGCCACCGATTGCTGGGTCTTGAGCTGCTTGTACTCGCGGTCGAGGCGATCCTTCTGGTCACGCAGTGCGGCGCGATCGGCCAGGGCCTGCAGGGCAGGCGGCTCGATGTTCGAGAGGTCGATGTCCAGACCGGGCACCTGGAAGTGTTCGCCCTTGAAGCTGTCGAGAATCGCTTCCAGGGATTTGACCCACACATCGCCGTCGTCGAGCTGAATGCCTTTCTCGCCCAGTGGCAGGCTGAATAGCTGGCCGTTGAACAGGCGCATCAGGCGATCGACGTCGCCCTGGGAGAACTCTTCGCGCAGGCGCGAGTAACTGTTGTTGTCGGCGTGGTCGAGCTGCTGCTTGACCGACTTGAGACGTTTCTCCAGATCGCGCAGGCGTTCGTCCAGGTCTTCGCTGGAGAACTGGCGGGACTGCGCCAGGGCCCCGGCCAGTTCGTCGTGGGCATCCTTGGCGGCCAGCAACTGGGCTTCCAGTACCTTGACGTCGTCGACCAGGGCGAAGCGGTTCTTCAGCACCGCCAGCTCGCCGAGCCAGCGCTGGATCTCGCTGATCTCGCGCTCCATGCGCATCAGTTCCTGAGTGCCGCCGCGCTGATCGTTCTGCAGGCCATCCTGCTCGTTGCGGTAGTGCTCGGCCTGGATCACCAGCTCTTCCTTGCGGGCATCGGCATAGTCGTGCCAGGTGCCGAGCAGCGAGTCGAGCAGCGGCGACAGGCGATGCAGCTTGCCGCGTAGCTGTTCGCGCTGGGTCACGCCGGACGCCAGTGCCTCGATCAGCGGGCCGGCGGTGACCAGCGCCTGGTAGTCCTGCTCCATGCGGCGCACGTCGCGGAAGGCCTCTTCGGTGGCGGCGATGTAGTCGACGCTGCCGGAGCGCAGGCTGTGCTCGAAAGCGTCGAGGAACAGCTGCTTGAGCTTGGCAGCGGTGATTTCGCGCATGTGCAGCAGGTTGATGAACAACGCGCGGAAGGTCTTCAGGCTCTGCTCGCTGGTCGAGCGCAACGGAATTAGGGTCAGATCCAGCGGGATGCTGGTGTGCCCGCCGACCAGCAGTCGGCGCAGTTCGTCGGGCTTGAGCTCATAGGCGGTGATGCCGGCCTGGCCGAGGTTCTTGAACAGCTCGCGCTGACGCAGGCAGGTGCCACCCTGCTGGTAGTGATCCAGATCCAGTTCGCCCGCGTAGGCGAAGAACTGATGGCCGAAGCCGCCGCCGGGGCCACGCCCCGCCACACCGATCACGTGCGGACCATGGGGCAGGGCGACTTCGACGAGGATGTAGCTGGTGTCGGTGGCGAAGTAGAACTTGCGCGATTGCTCCAGGCTGTACTTGCCGAAGCTCATGTCCGACATGCGCGCCAGGATCGGGAACTGCAGGGCGTTGATCGACGCCGATTTGCCGAGGTTGTTGGCACCATAGACCGACAGCGGGTTTTCCAGCGGAAACAGGCCGAGGCTGTAGCCGGCGGTGTTCAGCAGAGCGAAGCGGCGGATGCCGTAGCGTTCCTGGGTCATGCGTCTTGCTCCTGTGCAGCGCGCTCTTCGGCCAGGGCGCGGGCCATGGCTTGTTCCTCGGTTTCTTCGACGGCATCGTCGAGGGTGATGATCGGGTCACCACTGTCATCGTCGATCAGCACCGGCGCCGGCAGCGACAGTTCCGAGCTGTGCAGGCTGGCTGCCAGATCACGGTCGTGCTGCACCGCCAGGCAGACGTCGAGGAAGCGATGCATCGGCGGCAGGAAGCGGTACACGCCGTTGCTGTCCTCGGCGAAACCGAGCTGGGTCAGGCGGCGAATGACCTTGTCTTCGAGCTCTTCATGGGTGGTCACTTCGGCCTGCAGGAACAGGTCGCGGTACTTGTCGAGCAGGGCCGGCAACTCGTCACGGCCGATGCTGCCGCCGTCGAGCACCGACAGCGGGTCGCGACCCTGATCGGCCAGGTGCTCGACCAGGATGAAGGTGAACAGCGCCAGGCGCTGGGCGGTCTTGTTGACCTGCGGCGCGGCCTGCTCCGGCACGAAGTAGTAGAAGCCGCGCGGGTCGCACACCAGCTCGAAGCCCAGGGCGCGGAACAGCGCGCGATACTGATCCTGCATGCTGGACAGCTGGGCGTAGCACTCGGGCTCGCTGCGCGAGATGTGGTAGCCCTTGAACAGGTCGCGGAACGCGGCTGCGAGCTGGGTCATTTCTTTCAAATCAATGTTCATGCGTCATGCTCACGGGCAGTCGTAGGGTGGACGGCGCTTTATCCGTCCACCGCATGGCAATCAATAAGGTGGACAAAAGACCGCGTTGGCCGCGCGCCCCGGTCCACCCTACGTAAAAATCAGGCACTTGGCCGGCCCACCAGGGCGAAGGACGCGAGGCTGATCTCGTGCTCGCGGGTCAGGTAGACCTGGCGCTCCAGGCGATCGCGCTGGAAGCGGCCTTCGCGCGACAGGCGCGAGAACCAGTAGAGCAGTTCGTCGGTGGCGCCCTCGGGCTCCTGTTCCAGCAGCCAGGTCATCAGGTCCGGCAGCGGCAGCGACTGCTCGCAGCGGTCGATCATTTCCCGTGCGGTTTTCGGTGCCCGTGGGCTGTCGCCCTTGCGCTTGCCGCTGGCCTTCGGGAAATGATTGGGCTTGGCCTCGAAGCGAGCCAGTGCATACACATAGGCCTCGACCTGGGACGCGCTGCCGAGGAAGTTGCTCTGCGGGCGGGTGAACATCGGCATCGCAGCCTGCGGCACCGCCTCGATGCCCTTCTTGCGGATCACCGACAGGGCCAGCGCCGCACCGCGGGTCACGGCGTTGTGCCGGCGTGCCTCTTCGCGCAGCGGCAGCAGCAGCTCGCGGGCCTTGCGCAGGGTCAACTGGGCGGTGGTCTGCATTTCCAGAATACGGGCATGGGTACGCAGCAGCAGGTCATCATCGACCAGTTGGCCGAGGCGCTGCTGTTCGCCGAGCAGCTTGAGCAGCACCTGCTCGACACGGCGCACACCCTGCTCGAAGGCGCCGTCGGCGGCGACCAACTGGATCATCGGCTCGACGTACTCGTCCCAGGTGGCCAGCACTTCGGCGTAGCGCTGGCGCAGGGGGATCTGCCGGTCGCTGGTCTTGGCCCGTTCGGCCACGCCCATCAGCGCCTGTTCATCGTTGCCCAGCTTCTTCAGAACGTCTCGCACGCGCATGTCGAGCAGGCGCAACTGGCGGGCCAGATCGTTGCCGTCGCGTATCTCGAAGGCGTCCTGGATGTAGCCGGCCAGGCGCTCGAGGTGGCGCAGGTAGGCTTCGATTTCCAGGCACAGGCCGAGGCGGTGCTCGCGGCGCAGGTAGGCTAGAAAGTCGTGAATCTGCGCGTTGAGCTCGAAACGGTTGGGGCTCTTGGCCACTGGTACCAGAATATCCAGACGGATCCACTGGTCGAGCAGGGCAGTGACGTCCACCGCGGTACTTTGCGGCGGCAACTGGGCGGTAAGCTGCTTGCGCAGCTCGACCAGGCTCAGGGTGCCGCTATCGAAGCTTTCACAGAGCGGTTCGAGCAGCGCCCAGTGCTCGGCTAGGGCGCGCAATACGCGTTTGGGGTCGATCATCGCGGGGCGGTCGCTCGATTTCGAAAAAACGCCAATTGTACGGGAAAGCGGCATGCCGCTGCATTGTCACGCGGTCGTCATCGCCGATGGGCATGCTCGGCGGCGAATAGCGCGTTGGACGCTGATCGGTTCGCGGCCTGAAATATCCGCAAATGGACAAAATATGCTCAGCGGCCTTTCGATCTGTGGCGGTTGTCGGCACAATTCGCGTCCGCTTTTTTCAGGAGGCTGGCGGGCTCCTGTTGGCCGACCTTTATTACGGACTGCGCAATGATCAAAACGCCGTACTACCTCATCGACAAACAGAAGCTGCTGGGCAACATGGAGAAGATCGCCTACGTGCGTGAACACTCCGGTGCCAAGGCGCTGCTGGCGCTCAAGTGCTTCGCCACCTGGTCGGTCTTCGACCTGATGCAGCAGTACATGGACGGCACCACATCAAGCTCGCTCTACGAGCTCAAGCTCGGTCGCCAGAAGTTCGCCGGCGAGACCCACGCCTACAGCGTGGCCTGGGCCGACGATGAGATCGAGGAGATGCTGGCCAACTGCGACAAGATCATCTTCAACTCCATCGGTCAGCTCGAGCGCTTCGCCGAACAGTCCGAAGGCAAGGTGCGTGGCCTGCGCGTGAACCCGCAGGTGAGCAGCTCGGATTATCTGCTGGCCGACCCGGCGCGCCCGTTCAGCCGCCTGGGCGAGTGGGATCCGGCGAAGATCGAAGCGGTGATCGATCGGATCTCCGGCTTCATGTTCCACAACAACTGCGAGAACGGCGACTTCGGCCTGTTCGACACGATGCTTTCGCACATCGAAGAGCGCTTCGGCCACCTGCTGCACAAGGTCGAGTGGGTCAGCCTCGGTGGCGGCATTCATTTCACCGGCGAAGGTTATGCACTGGACGCCTTCTGCGCGCGCCTCAAGGCGTTCTCCGAGAAGTATGGCGTGCAGGTCTATCTGGAACCAGGCGAAGCGGCCATCACCGGCAGCGCATCGCTGGAAGTCAGCGTGCTCGACACGCTCTACAACGGCAAGCACCTGGCCGTGGTCGACAGCTCCATCGAAGCGCACATGCTCGACCTGCTGATCTATCGCCTCAACGCCAAACTGGCGCCCAGCGAGGGTGAGCACACCTACATGGTGTGCGGTAAATCCTGCCTGGCCGGCGATATCTTCGGCGAGTACCAGTTCGCCAAGCCCCTGCAGATCGGCGATCGCCTGTCGTTCGTCGACGCGGCGGGTTACACCATGGTCAAGAAGAACTGGTTCAACGGCCTGAAGATGCCGGCCATCGTGGTGAAGCAGCTCGACGGCAGTGTCGAGGTGGTGCGCGAGTTCGGTTTCGACGACTACCTGTCGAGCCTTTCATAACAGCCGCAATGTGGGCGTAGGGGGGGCCGGGGCGCGTGGCCAACGCTCTTTTGGACACCGTGTTTGGTGGACGGATGAAGCGACGTCCACCCTACGAGTCACCTGTAGTGATACCGCGATGTGCGGGGTAGGGTGGGCTTCAGCCCACCGGATCGAATGGCTTTCAGCGCCGTACTCAGGCGTGAGTTGGCTTGTGATAGCGCAGTAACTTTCTCAACACATGCAGTATCTGGAGGTGAAACAATTGAAGAAGAACGTTCTTATCATTGGTGCAGGAGGTGTCGCCAAGGTGGTGGCCCACAAGTGCGCGCAGCACAACGACGAACTCGGTCGTATTGCCATCGCGTCACGGAACATCTCCAAATGCCAGGCCATCATCGACAGCGTGCATGCCAAGGGCAGCCTGAAACAGGCGGCCGAGATCAAGGCATTCGCGCTTGACGCATTGGACATCGAGGCGACCAAGACGCTGATCCGCGAGACCGAATCGCAGATCGTCATCAACGTCGGTTCCGCCTTCCTCAACATGTCGGTGCTGCGTGCCTGCATCGATACCGGCGTTGCCTATCTGGACACCGCCATTCACGAAGAACCGGGCAAGATCTGCGAAACTCCGCCCTGGTATGGCAACTACGAGTGGAAACACCTCGAGGAATGCCAGCAGAAGAACGTCACCGCCATTCTCGGCGTGGGCTTCGACCCGGGTGTGGTCAACGCCTATGCGGCACTGGCCCAGCAAGAGCATTTCGACAAGATCGAGTCGATCGACATCCTCGACGTCAATGCTGGCTCCCACGGCAAGTATTTCGCCACCAATTTTGACCCGGAAATCAATTTCCGCGAATTCACCGGACAGGTCTACAGCTGGCAGAACAGCCAGTGGACGACCAACACCATGTTCGAGGTCAAGCGTACCGATGACCTGCCCGTCGTCGGCGAGCAGAACCTGTACCTGACCGGTCACGATGAAGTGCACTCGATCTCCAAGAACCTGAACGTGCCCAACGTGCGTTTCTGGATGAGCTTCGGCGAGCACTACATCAACGTATTCACCGTACTGAAGAACCTTGGCCTGCTCTCCGAGCAACCGGTAACCACGGCAGAAGGCTTGCAAGTCGTGCCGCTGAAAGTGGTCAAGGCCGTGCTGCCAGATCCCGCCTCGCTGGCGCCGGGCTACACCGGCAAGACCTGCATCGGTGATCTGGTGAAAGGCACCAAGGATGGCAAGCCGCGCGAAGTGTTCATCTACAACGTGGCCGACCACGAAGAAGCCTATGCCGAGACCGACAGCCAGGGCATCTCCTACACCGCAGGTGTACCACCGGTGGCGGCAGCCCTGCTGGTTGCCCGTGGCGAGTGGGACGTGCAGCGCATGGTCAACGTCGAAGAGCTTCCAGCCCAGCCGTTCCTCAAGGCGCTGGACGTGATGGGCCTGCCGACGCGCATCAAGGATGAGCACGGCGACCGCCCGTGGGATCAGTCCCTGTAAGACGTGTTTGCACACTCGCTGCAAAAAAGGATCGCCTCGGCGGTCCTTTTTCATTTCCATGCGGGTGAGAACTCGCATGCCGGCGATGGTGGCCATGGCGCAACTACCGGCAAATCCCGACATCGCATCGCCCGCAAGCGGGCTCCTACGGGTGGCGAGATCACCGTGATCTGTAGGAGCCGGCTTGCCGGCGAATAGTGGCCATGGCGCAACTACCGGCAATGCCCGCCACCGCATCGCCCGCAAGCGGGCTCCTACGCGCAGCACGATCACCGTGATCTGTAGGAGCCGGCTTGCCGGCGAATGGTGGCGCAGATACCGGCAAAGCCCGCCATCGCATCGCCCGCAAGCGGGCTCCTACGCATAGCAAGATCACCGTGATCTGTAGGAGCCGGCTTGCCGGCGAATGGTGGCCATGGCGCGGATACTGGCAAAGGCCGCCACCGCATCGCCCGCAAGCGGGCTCCTACGCGCAGCACGATCACCTTGATCTGTAGGAGCCGGCTTGCCGGCGAATGGCGGCCATGGCGCAACTACCGGCAAAGGCCGCCATCGCATCGCCCGCAAGCGGGCTCCTACGGGTGGCACGATCACCGTGATCTGTAGGAGCCCGCTTGCCGGCGAATGGTGGCCATGGCGCAACTACCGGCAAAGTCCGCCATCGCATCGCCCGCAAGCGGGCTCCTACGAGTAGCAAGATCACCGTGATCTGTAGGAGCCGGCTTGCCGGCGAATGGTGGCCATGGCGCGGATACCGGCAATGCCCGCCATCGCATCGCCCGCAAGCGGGCTCCTACGCTTGGCACGATCACCGTGATCCTGTAGGAGCCGGCTTGCCGGCGAATGGTGGCCATGGCGCAGATAAAGGCAATGCCCGCCATCGCACCGCCCGCAAGCGGGCTCCTACGCGTAGCAAGATCACCTTGATCTGTAGGAGCCGGCTTGCCGGCGAATAGCGGCCATGGCGCAGATACCGGCAATGCCCGCCATCGCATCGCCCGCAAGCGGGCTCCTACGCGTAGCAAGATCACCTTGATCTGTAGGAGCCGGCTTGCCGGCGAATGGCGGCCATGGCGCAGATACCGGCAATGCCCGCCATCGCATCGCCCGCAAGCGGGCTCCTACGCATAGCAAGATCACCGTGATCCGTAGGAGCCGGCTTGCCGGCGAATGGTGGTCATGGCGCGGATACCGGCAATGCCCGCCATCGCATCGCCCGCAAGCGGGCTCCTACGCTTGGCACGATCACCGTGATCCTGTAGGAGCCGGCTTGCCGGCGAATGGTGGCCATGGCGCAGATAAAGGCAATGCCCGCCATCGCACCGCCCGCAAGCGGGCGTCTACGGCTTCGCGCGGGCTCGCTCAGACCGTCACCACCCCCAGCAGCACCGCCGAGGCCAGCATGATCAGGCTGATGCCCCAGGCCCACAGCACGGTGTAACGGATGTGCTTGTACAGCTCGACACCGGCCAGGCCGATGGCCAGGTACACGCTGGGTACCACCGGGCTGACGCCGAAGCCGGTGTTTTCGCCGATCAGCATGGCACTGGCCACGGCGGCCGGGTCGACGCCAGCCGCTACCGCGACATCACGAATCACGGGCAGCAGTGCGAAGTAGTAAGCATCCGGCGAGAACAGCATGCCCAGCGGCACGCCGAAAGCGCCGATGATCACGTGAATCCAGTTGGCCGAGCCTTCGGGCAGCACGTTGATCATCCAGTGGGCCATGCCATCGGACATGCCGGCACCGGCCAGTACCCCGAGCAGGATGCCGGCAGCGAGCATCACCAGGGCCATTTGCATGGCATCGGTGGCGTGTGCGCGCAGGGCGCGGTTCTGTTCGTCCAGGCTTGGATAGTTGAGCAGTAACGCCACCCCCAGGCCGACCATGAAACAGGCGAACAGCGGGAAAGCACCGGTGAACAGGCAGGCCAGGATGCCCGCGGTCAGCGCCAGATTGGCCCAATAGAGCCAGGTATTGGGGGGCAGCATCTGCGAGGTGTCGGGCAGCGGCGCGTCGGCCGGTTCGCTGTCATCGATCACACCACCGCTGGCGGCGAAGCTGCGTTGCGCGCGCAGGCCGAGAAATACCGCCAGCGACATCACCAGAGCAAGGCCGATGGCCTGGATCGGGATCAGCGATATCCACAGCTGCGAGGCATCCAGCCCGGACACCGCGGCAGCGCGCGTGGTGGTGCCGCCCCAGGGCACCATGTTCATCACCCCGGCGCTGAGCACCACCAGGCAGAGCAGCATCTGCCGGCTCATGCCCAGGCGCAGGTACAGCGGCAGCAAGGCGGGAATCACCAGCAGAAAGGTGGCGGCGCCGATGCCGTCCAGATGAGTGACCGCCGTCACCGCGACGGTAACGATGGCGACCGCCAGCGGACGACCCTTGGTGCTTTTGAGCAGGAAACGCACCAGCGGGTCGAACAGACCACGATCACGCATGATGCCGAAATACAGAATGGCGAAGATGAACAGCGTGGCTGTAGGCGCCACGGTCTTCAGCCCTTCGGTGATGAACGTGCCGATTTGCGCGGGCGCGAAACCGGCCAGCAGGCAAGCGATGACCGGCAGTGTGACGAAGGCCACCAGCGGGGTGATGCGGCGCATCAGAATCAGGATGACGATGGCGAACATCAGGGTGAAACCGAGTGCGGTGATCATGACGATCTCTCCGGTTTTATTATTGTTGGAGTCGCGGGTCTGGCGTTGGGTGAGCTCAGGAGGGCGTGGGAAGCCTCAGGTCAAGCAGGGCATAGCTGAGGCTCTTGCCATGCCGGTCGATGCCGGGGCTGGCGTTGACGCCGCCCTCCAGGGCGTTTTCCACCACGAAGTTGAGGCCGCCCAGGTTCGGCAGCTCATAACGGCGTACGCTGCCGATCCGCCGGTGGGCCAGGCAGCCCGCCACGCGTTCGCTGGTCAGCTCGGCGACCAGCCAGGCGTAATGCGCCGGGTCATAGGCGAACACTGCCACGCTGAGGATGTTGCCCTTGTCGCCTGCGCGAGCGTGGGCGTAATCGCATAGCAATACCGTATCGCTCATCAGAACCACTCCACCTGTTGCTGCACCGCGGTGCGTGGGATTAAGAAACTCGCCGTGCCCAGGGATTCGCTCAGATGCCGGCGCACACCGCCGCCGCCCGCCGGGCCGTTGGTGTAGAGCGACTCGGCGTCGAGCAGAAGGTTTTCCAGCAGTGCCCTGTCGTGGTCGACGAAGCTGATGCGCAGGCGCACATCCTGCGGGTCCGCTGCGTTGGCCAGGCGCTGCTGCAGCCACTCGCCTCGCGCGTCGTTGAACAGGCTGGCGACCCCAATCAGATCGATCCAGGGCGTGAGCCGCGGCGCCAGGCGGGCGCAGCGCTGCAGCAGAATGTCCCGGGCCAGGGCGGCGCGGGCGAGGGCGCCGGGCCCTGCGTAAGAGATTTCCGCCTCGGCGAACCAGTTGCCACGCAGACCGACCAGCCCTTTCAGTTCGGCGGGGCGTGGATGACCGCGTATGCCTTCTACCTCTACACGATCAGGACCGACCTGCCGAACTGTTGCCTGGCTCAGGTCGAGAGTCACGTCCGGGGTCAGGTAGGCAGCGGGGTCATGGACTTCATAGAGCAACTGCTCCTTGACCGTGCGTTCGCTGACGCAGCCACCGGTGCCGGCGGCTTTGCCGATGGTCACACGGCCGTCGGCCTGGACGCTGGCGATCGGGCAACCGACGTTGGCCAGATCCGGCACATCCTTGAGGCCCGGATGGGCGAAGTAGCCACCGCTGACCTGGGTGCAGCATTCCAGCAAATGGCCAACCGCAGTGGCCAGGGCAATGCGGTCCCAATCCTCGGCCTGCCAGCCGAAGGCATGGCGTAGCGGGCCAACCGCCAGGCTTGGGTCGGCCACGCGCCCGCAAAGGACGATGTCGGCACCTTCGTCGAGGGCCTGGGCGATGCCATCGGCACCGGTGTAGACGTTGACCGACACCACCTCGCCGTCGAGTGTCTCTGGCAGCCAGCGTCGTAGCACCTCGCCCGACCCGAGCAGATCGTCACCCAGTACGCAGGCAATTCGCGCCGCTGCGAAGCGGCCAGCCTGCAGTTGCTTGCGCAGGCGCCGGGCCGCAGCGCTGGGATTGGCCGCGCCGCCATTGGTGATGATCGGGATGCCGGCAGCCAGGCAGATATCCAGCACAGGCTCGAGAAAGTCGAATAGGCGGGTGGCGTAGCCGCTTTCCGCGTCAGCCAGGCGACGAAGCTGCGCCTCGGCCAGGGTGCGTTCGGCGAGCAGTTCGAAGAACAGGAAGCGGCGGCCGTCACGAGCGGCCAGATCGCTCGCCAGCGCCAGGGCGGCATCGGGTCTATCGTTGGCGAAGCCTGCCCCGCAACCGATATGGACTGTTGTCATCATTATTGATCCAGGTCGAGGTCGGGTGTCAGCCTGCAGCGTCTGGATTTAGTTGTGAATTCGAAATGTGATATCAATTGATAAGTTAATTTTATAAAAGCAGTGGCCATGGATATCAGCTTTCGCCAGCTTCAAGCCTTCGTGCTGATCGCCGAGCAGCGCAGCTTCAGTCGCGCTGCCGAGCAGATCCATCTGTCGCAACCGGCTCTGAGCTACAGCCTGCGCAAGCTCGAGGAGGCGCTGGGGCTGTCGCTGTTCGCGCGCAACACCCGCAGCGTGGAGCTGACCGAGGCCGGGGTGCGTTTTCTCGAACAGGCCCGCCGCTTGCTGCGCGACATGCACAACGCGGTGCACGACGCCCACGAACAGTTGCATTTGCAGAGCGGTTCGCTGCGTATCGCGGTGTTGCCCTCGGTCGCCATCGAGCCGCTGCCCCGGGTGCTGGTCGACTATCGCCAGCGCTATCCCGGGATCGAGATCAGCCTGCGCGATGGCCGCGCCGGGGAAATCCGTCAGTGGGTGAGCAACGCCGAAGTGGACTTCGCCATCACCTCGGTGGCGGACGAGCCCGGTGTGCTGGATTTTCAGCCCCTCTACGACGACAGCCTGGTGCTGCTGGTGCGAGGCCTGGCCAGGCTGCGTGGCGCAAAATTGGTGGCCGCCCTGCAGGCTCTCGATTACGTGGCCACTACCCGGGATACCAGCCTGCGCACCATGGCCGACCAGACTCTCGAACGCATGGGCCTGCTGCGCGAGCCAGCGTGGGAGGTCGCCTACATGAGCAGCGCAGCCGCATTGGCGCGGGCAGGGCTGGGCTATGCGTTGCTGCCGGCGAGCGTGGCCGACACCTTCAATGGCGATGGCAGCCTGTCCGTCCATCCGCTGCCGGCTGCACCGCCCCGTGGCATTGGCGTGCTGCAACGCAAACCCTGCTACCTGAGCCCACCGGCCCAGGCTTTCGTCAGCCTGCTCAAGCAGCAGGCGGGTGCGACCGCTTGATCGACGCCTGCCCTGAATGAAAAAAGGATCGCCGCGGCGATCCTTTCTCTGACTCAGGTTTTGCTCAGACGCTGAAGCGCCCGACCAGGCGGCTGAGGTCCGCCGCCAGGCGGGACAGCTCATGGCTGGATGCGCTGGTCTGGTGGGCGCCCGTGGCGGACTGTACCGACAGGTCTCGGATGTTCACCAGGTTGCGGTCGACTTCGCGGGCCACCTGAGCTTGCTCCTCCGCCGCGCTGGCGATCACCAGGTTGCGTTCGTACATCTCGCTGATCCCGTTGGTGATGTCGTTCAACGCCGTGCCGGCGCTCTGTGCCAGCTCACGGGTCTCGCGAGCCCTGCTGGTGCTGGACTGCATGGAGGTAAGCGCCTGGCTGGCGCCGGTACGCATGCTGGAAACCATCTGCTCGATTTCCTGGGTGGAGTTTTGCGTACGGTGGGCCAGCGCCCGTACTTCATCGGCCACTACCGCGAAGCCGCGCCCGGACTCACCGGCACGTGCCGCTTCGATGGCGGCATTGAGCGCCAGCAGGTTGGTCTGCTCGGCGATGGCGCGAATCACGTCCAGCACCTTGCCGATTTCCTGGGATTGCTCGGCTACGCGCTGCACCAGTGTGGAGGTGCCTTCCACTTCCCCGGACAGGCCGCTGATGGCCGCGATGGTTTCCGATACCCGGGTCTGGCCGACCTGGGCCGACTGGTTGGACGCCTTCGAGGCCTCCGAGGTCGATACCGCGTTGCGTGCGACTTCATCCACCGCCGCGCTCATCTCATTGACGGCGGTGGCGGCCTGTTCGATCTCGTCGTTCTGCTGCTGCAGCCCGCGACCGGCTTCCTCGGTCACCATGTTGAGCTCTTCGGCAGCCGCTGCCAGCTGAGTCGAGGAGCCGGAAATCTCTGCCAGGGTCTCGCGCAAGCGCTGTTGCATCTGCGCCAGCGAGGTCTGCAACTGGCTGACTTCGTCACGGCCGTCGACTTCGATGCGCTTGGTCAGGTCGCCGTCGGCCACGTGCTGCGCCGCCTGTACGGCGTTCTTCAGCGGCCCGACGATGCTGCGCGTCAGCAACCAGGCCAGCAGTACGGTCACCAGAGCGGCGAGCAGAATCACGGCGATGACCACCAGCCGCGACTGGGCATATTCCTCGGCCGAGACCTTGCCTTCGTTTTCGATGCCCTTGCCGTAAATCTCTCCCAGCTCGGCGAGTTGTGCCCCGGTGCCATCGACGACCGGTTTCATGTCCACCAGTAACAGCTTGTTCAGTGCTTGCCGATCGCCGCTGCGCGCCAGCACGAAGGATTCACCCATGCCCCGCTGATACGCGGCGAAGTCCTTGCGAAACTGGTCGTAGATCCGCTGTTCGTCCGGTGTGTCGACGAAGGGCTCGAAGTCCTGGATGTTCTGCATCAGGACCTTGTTGCGCGCTTCGTACTGGCCGACGTAGGTGTCGATGTTCTTGGGATCGGGGTCGAGTGCCACGCGCAAGGAAATGGTGCGGATGCGCAGCATGTTTTCGCGAATGGTATCGACGGTACGGATGCTGGGCACCCAGTCGGTCTCGATGGTGGACGCCCGGTCGCGAATGCTCGACATGGTGATCAGCGAGAAAATGCCGAGGAAAGCCACCATCAGCGCGATCAAGGCAAATCCAAGGGCAGCTCGAGGAGCAATGTTCAAATTGCGTAATGACATGAAAGCCTCGTTGTTCGGGCAGATATTGTTGTAATTCTTTGAGCGTATCGGCTGCCGCCTGTCGGGCTTGAGCATCAACGCCAGCGGGAGTCCAGTAGCTCTACACTTGCCGTAATAATTATGTAGTCATACGATGACTGACCACAATAATCACAACAGACAGGCCACTCGATCATGTTCAAGCCGCTCCTGCTTGCCGCTGCGCTGACCTCGGCACTTGCCGCACCCGTCCATGCCGCCACCACGTTCGCCTACATCTCCAGCCCCAATGACGGCCTGATTTCCCAGTACCGCCTGGACGAAAGCAACGGTGCCATCGCGCTCGTCGAGCAAACGGCGGCGGGGGACAAGGTCAACCCGATGGCCCTTTCACCGGACGGCAAGACGCTCTTCGCCGCACAACGCGTCGCACCGTTCACCGTGCTGGTGTACAGCATCGATGGCAAAACCGGGCGCCTGCACAAGCGCGGCCAGGCGCCGTTGGCCGATAGCCTGGCGTACCTGTCGACCGACCGCAGCGGGCGGTTTCTGATGGGCGCGTCCTATGGCGGTGCGGTACTCACCGTTCAGGCCATCGATGCCGAGCAGCGTGTGTCGGAAAAGGCCGAGGTCTACAAGACCGGCCCGTTCGCCCACTCGATCCGCAGCGACATCAGCGATCGCTTCGTCTACGCCGGCAACCTGGGCGTCGACAAGGTGCTGCAGTTCAGCCAGGACAAGCAAACCGGCGCGCTGACGCCCATCGGTGAGGGCTTCGCCAGCACCGCCGCGAAGACCGGCCCACGGCATATCGCCTTCTCACCCAATGGCAAGTTCCTCTATGTGGTCGGTGAGCTCAGCGGTAGCGTCACCGGCTACGCCATCGATCCCGACTCTGGCGCATTGAAGGAAGTCGCCCTTGCCGAGGGCGTTCCCGAGAGCCTGGGGCTGGCGCGGGGCGAGGCCCGCAGCGCGGCCAACAACGACCTCAAGGATGACCCAACGCCCCGTATCTGGGCTGCCGATATTCGTCTGTCGCCAGATGGCACGCTGCTGTACATCACCGAGCGCACCACCAGTTCGGTCTCGGCCTTCAAGGTCGATCCACGGAGCGGTGGCCTGAGCTACATCGGCAATTACCCGCTCGAGGAAAAGCAGCCGCGCAACATCGCCTTCTTTCCGAGCGGCAAGTGGCTGCTGGTGACTGGTGAGAAAAGCCAGACCGTGGGCAGCTACGCGATTGGCGAGAACGGTAGCCTCAAGCGGGTCGGTGAGGCCCCAGCCGGTGATGGCGCGTTGTGGATCGAGATCCTGCAGCGGCCCTGATCGCACGGCCAGGCAAGGGCGCCTCGGTGATCCTTTGGATCATTGGGGCTACCCGCAGCAGGCGATTCACGCGACAATCACCGCCCTCGAAAATCGAAGTGCCGGGTACCTGACGTTTGAACACCGAGCTGCGACGCCGCGCCTATCTGGATGCCATGCAAGTGGCCAGTTGGCTGCCCCGTGTCGAACTGCCGTTCGCGGCACCTTCGCGGCCCGAGTTGCTGGTTGCTGTCGAGCCACAGCCGGAGCCTGAAGTGGCCGTGGCACCACAGCCGCAGGCCAAGGCACCGGTAGCCGCGCCAGTGGTGGCACCCGCCGGCAACGAGGTGGTTCGCGAGCGGCCACGCATCGAGGTGCCCAAACCCGGTTCTGCAGCCAAGGCCAGTGAGCCCGCGGCGACCGCTGAAGTCAGTGCGCCGCCGCCCCGAGAACGCCCGGCTCCTCCACCGCGTTTCGCCTTGCAGTTGTTGCGTGCCGGCAGCTGTGCGCTGCTGGTCGAGCTTCCCACGGGCGAGCCGTTCCAGAGTCGCGATCCGGCCTATCTGCTGCTCAAGGACCTGTTGCGCGCCGCCGGCCTGCCGGACGCCCCGCAGATCGTTGGCGAACCGGTGCGCTGGCCCTTGCTGGTGCGCGGCAATATGGATCAGGGGCCACAGGCAGCCCTGGATTTCGTGCAGAGCTTCATCGGTGCGCGCCTGGAGGAGCAGGAGCCCTGCGCCTGCCTGTGGCTGATCGGCCTGCCGGCGATTCGTTTCGCCGGCGACGCTGACGCCGAGGCCTACAACCGCGAGTTGCAGGTCGAGGAGTTGGGCGCCGCCTGGGCGCTCCCTGGCCTGGAACTGCTGATGGACGAGCCTCAGCGCAAGCGCGAGCTGTGGCAGGCCATGCAGCGGGTGCGGCGGCGCTGGCTGGAGGCATCGGCATGAGTGACGCGATCTCCTTCCGCCGGGCCACCGAGGCGGATATCGACGCCGTGCTGAAGATCGAATACGCGGCCTTCAGTCATCCCTGGACGCGCGGCATCTTCCTCGACAGCCTGAAATCCTACGAAGTCTGGCTGATGTTCGAAGGTGGCCAGCAGGTCGGCCACGGGGTGATCAACGTGATCATCGACGAGGCGCATCTGCTCAACATCACCGTCAAGCCGGAAAGCCAGGGCCGTGGGCTGGGCCTGCGCCTGCTCGAGCATCTGATGGAGCGTGCCGCTCAGCTCAAGGCGGGGGAATGCTTTCTCGAAGTGCGCTCCAGCAATCAGGCCGCCTACCGCCTTTACGAGCGCTACGGCTTCAACGAGATCGGCCGGCGCCGCGATTACTACCCGGCGCCGGGCGGCCGCGAAGACGCGCTGGTGATGGCCTGTACGCTGGTCGAGTGATCGCTCAGCGGCGTGCCTGACGGCGCAGCTCGCGCTCGTCATCGACCAGGCTCAGGTCGTATTCATCCGATAGGGGCGGCGGCTGCACGGCATCACGCTGATCATCGGTCTCCCGGGCCTCGTCGTCCCCCTGGTTGGCGAGCGTACGGGTAGGGCCTGTTTCGCGCAGACTCGGCGGAATCTCTTCCACCCGGTCCCAGAGAATGGGCGGTTCGCCAACTGGCGGCACGCGGTTTTCAAGCTGTTTGTCCGTCATCACGAACTCCGGATCTGTCGATGGCTACAGTCAGTGGACGGCCTTGTCGGCTGAAAGATTCAGCGTTTCGTATGCCTCGCCGTGGCCTTCGGTGCACGCGCCAGGGTGGAAATCGCCTTGTCAAAAAGGGCAGCGCATCCGTATGGTGCACATCGATCTTTCCGCGAGCCACCGGCATGAGCGACCTGAAACACCTGTTCGACAACAATGAGCGCTGGGCTGAAAACATCACCCACAACGACCCGGACTTCTTTCCCCGCCTGGCTCGCCAGCAGACGCCCGAGTATCTGTGGATAGGCTGTTCGGACGCCCGCGTGCCCGCCAACGATATCGTCGGGCTGCTGCCCGGTGAGCTGTTCGTGCATCGCAATGTGGCGAACGTCGTGCTGCACACCGACCTCAACTGCCTGTCGGTCATCCAGTACGCGGTCGACGTACTCAAGGTCAAACATGTGCTGGTCACCGGCCACTACGGTTGTGGCGGCGTACGCGCAGCCATGCACGACACGCAGTTCGGGCTCATCGATGGCTGGCTGCGCAACATCCGTGACCTGTATTACGAGCAGCACGAGCACCTGGCTGCGCTGGCCGACGAGGAAGCACGGGTCGATCGCCTTTGCGAACTGAACGTGATGAAGCAGGTGGCCAACGTCAGCCGCACCAGCATCGTCCAGAATGCCTGGCACCGTGGTCAGCCGCTGTCGGTGCACGGCTGCATCTACGGCCTCAAGGATGGGCGCTGGAAAGACCTCGACGTGACCGTCACCGGTGCCGAGCAACTGCCCGAGCAGTACCGTCTGCGCCCCTTGCAATCATGAGTGGCGGGGGACACTCCCGCCAGCTGGCGATTGCCGGTGTGCTGGTGGCGGTGCTGTGCTGGGCGGGCAATGCCTTGGTGGCCCGAGCCTTCGCCGGAGAGATTCCGCCCCTGGCCCTGGCGTTCTGGCGCTGGAGCCTGGCGCTGGTCATCGTGCTGCCGTTCGTGGTGCTGCCGTTGTGGCGTCATCGCGCGGCACTGCGGCATGCCGGCTGGCGCCTGCTGGTCATCGCCGCATTCGGCATCGCCGGCTACAACACCTTTCTATACAGCGCAGCGCAGACCACTGCCGCGATCAACATCACCCTGGTCAACACCTGCATTCCGCTGGTGACCTTCATCTTCGCCGGGCTGCTGCTTGGCGAGTGGCCAGCCCGCCGCGCCTGGTGGGGCATGGCCCTGGCAGTGCTGGGGCTGCTGGTGCTGATCTGCCGGGGGGACTGGCAGACCCTGGCCGGGCTGGCGTTCAACCGTGGCGACCTGATCATGTTGCTGGCGGTGCTCGACTGGGCGCTCTACACCGTCCTGCTGCGCCGCTGGGCATCCTACCTGGCGCCGATCCCGCCGCTGGCGCTGCTGGGCACCTTCATGCTGCTCGGCGTGCCGCTGATCCTGCCGCTGTACCTTTACGAACTGGCCAATGGCGCTCAACTGCTGGCGACTCCCGCCAACCTCGCCGCCATCGCCTACACGGCGGTGTTCGCTTCGCTGGTGGCGTATCTGGGCTGGAACCATGGCGTGAAGGTGCTCGGTGCCTCGACGGCGGCCATGGGCAACTACCTGATGCCGGTGTTTACCGCGATTCTCGGCTGGATTCTGCTCAACGAGGCCCTGCAACTGTTCCACTGGCTGGGCGGCGCCATGATCTTCGCGGGCCTGCTCCTCGCCACACTGCCAAAACGCTCGACCCTGGCGACCAATCACGCACCGCGCGCGGCGCCGTAGGGGAGGAAACCCAGCACCACAGGCCACGGCCCGAGGTACTGAACCGCATGCTTTGGACCTCCAGCCACCATCGGGGTTGAATGGTTTTGGTGGGCTAAAGCGCCACCCTACGGCTTATGCCCTGGGGAGTAAGGTGGGTTTCAGCGCAGCACCACAGGCCACGGCCCGAGGTACTGAACCGCATGCTTTGGACCTCCAGCCACCATCGGGGTTGAATGGTTTTGGTGGGCTAAAGCGCCACCCTACGGCTTATGCCCTGGGGAGTAAGGTGGGTTTCAGCGCAGCACCACACCCCACGGCCCGAGGTACTGATCCGCGTGCTTTGGACCTCCAGCCACCATCGGGATTGAATGGTTTTGGTGGGCTAAAGCCCCACCCTACGGTTTATGCCCCTGGGAGTAGGGTGGGTTTCAGCGCAGCACCACAAGCCACGGCCCGGTGTGCTGAACCGCGTGCTTTGGACCTCCAGCCACCATCGGGGTTGAATGGTTTTGGTGGGCTAAAGCCCCACCCTACGGTTGATGCACCTAGGGGTAGGGTGGGCTTCAGCCCACCGGCATTGTCAGCGATAAGCCGCCAGCACCTGGTCGATCTGCAGGTCCAGGCTCTGCAGACCACCGCCTGAGAGGTACCAGAGCGCCGGGTCCAGGTAGACGATACGCTTGGCCTGGGCAGCTGGTGTGGTGGAGAGCGGCGAATGGGCCAGGGTGTCGACATCCAGCGGTGTGGCACCGATGGCCGCGCTGCGGTCGATGATGAAGATCACTTCCGGGTTGGCGGCGGCGATGGTCTGCGCGGTGACCGCTTGCGGGCGTTGGCGAGGCGCGCCGGGTGCCTGCGGTGCGGGTGCGGGCAGGGTGCGCTGGGCCTGCAACAGCGAATAGATCACCGGTTGCTCGGTCGGCGAGAAGCGGCCATCGTTGTGGGTCAGCACCAGCGTGCGCTTGTTCGAGGCTGCGACGACGTCGCGCGCCTTGTCGGCTTTGCTGCGCAGTGCGGCGAGCGCCTGCTGCGCCTCGGCGGATTTGTCGAAGAGCTGCGCGAGCAGATTGACGTTATGAGCCACCCCCGCGAAGTAGTCCCCTGCGGTGATGCCCATGTCCAGAGTCGGTGCCACCTGCTGCAGCGCATCGCGACTTTCGCCCTGACGCCCGGTGATCAGGATCAGTTGCGGCTGAAGGGCGCGTACCGTGTTCACGTCCGGGGTCTTCATGCCACCGGCGTCGCGCAGCTTGCCGGCCTTGTCGGCCAGATAGGGCGGCACGCTGGCAGGCGTCGCCACCACGCGATCACCGACGCCCAGGGCGATCAAGGTGTCGTAGCTGCCGTAATCGAAACTGACCACCCGTTGTGGGTCGCGAGCGACGTCGACCTGCCCGTCGGCCTGGGCAACGCTGACGGTGCTGGCGCGTTGCTGGGTGTCGTGGCTGCAACCGGCGATGGCCAGGGCGAGCAGTGTAAACAGAGTGACCTTCTTCACCTCGATGATGCTCCTTGTCGTGATGGATCGCGGCTGACGTGCCGTCATCCTCAGGGCGGGGACCATAGCATTCGAGGCTGATCGAGAAGCTTTCTCAACGGGTAAAGATTGCAAACGCAGCGCAGCGCAGGCCTTTTACCTCGGGCTTTGTAAGGCTAATTTCAGGTGCTGGAAAACTTTGCACGATATTCGGGGGTCTATGTCGTTGGCTGGCGTGCGTCTCGACGCGGCGCCGTAACGGGCATAAATGCAGAACCTTGCTACTGTTATGTCATCTGCGGAAGGATGGATCGTGAGTTAATGGATTACTCGCACGTCTCTCGAGCTTACCAAACGGGTACCGCCACCACGCTGGCGGCGTTTTTCGTGTCTATGCGCAGCGCCCGCTGGCAGGGCGTGATGCTGCTGGTGCTGGTGCTCTCTCTGGGGGGCTGCGCCCGTAACCAGGACAACCGCGCCTTCCTCAGCAACAGTTCGCCCGCAGCGCCCAGCGAACTGTTCCAGACCCATTCCGACCGCCTTGCCACCATCGGCATGCGCAACAACCTGAACAGCCTCTACCGCGTGATGGGCAAGCTTTACCAGCGCAATCCACGGGAATGGCGCAAGAGCGGTCTCGGTGATCGTGAGGCCACCCAGCGTGCGGTGCAGCAGGCCATCGAGCAGGGCAGGCCGCCGGCGTCACTGGACGGCAGGCAGGACATCGTGGCCCTCAGCTACGCGCTGAGCCCGGAGTTTCAGGGAGACAGGGTCGGCGCGTTCATCTATGCCATCGGCAGCATGCTGGTCACCGCCCATGGCGGCAACACCCAGTTCTACATCACCGATACCATCGACGCGCAGTTCGTGCACAACGCTGCGCGCAATATCGAGAAGGCCACCTGGCTGCTGGCGACCCGGCGCGATGCCCAGGGCAATCCGTTGCTGTTGTCCAACGAGCTGTCCGAGCAGGGGCGCAACCTGAGCTTCGCCGTGGAGTTCGGCAAGATCGTCGCGCGCCTGGATTACCTCAGCGACGTGCTCGACGAGCGCTACCGGCGTATCGGCGTGAACTACGCCCACAGCCTGATGTTCCTGAACTTCCTGCCGGTGCAGTGAGCGCTCGCCTCGGCGAGCGCTCAGCGGGTCAGACCTTTCTGACGAACTCGGACTTGAGCTTCATCGCGCCGATCCCGTCGATCTTGCAGTCGATGTTATGGTCACCATCGACCAGGCGGATGCCCTTGACCTTGGTACCGACCTTGACCACCAGCGACGAGCCCTTGACCTTGAGGTCCTTGATCACGGTGATGGTGTCACCGTCCTGCAGCACATTGCCGACCGAATCCTTGATCACCTTGACGTCATCGGCCGCTTCGCTGGCATTGGCCGACCATTCGTGGGCGCATTCCGGGCAGACCAGTTGGGTGCCGTCTTCGTAGGTGTATTCGGAGTTGCAGGCGGGGCAGGGTGGCAGCGTGCTCACGGGGGATCCTTCTGAGACCAATGATAAAAAGGCCGCAGATTATATAGGGTTTTAGCCGTGGCCGGTTGATCGCGGCAGACGATCGGGGTTCTTGCCTGTCCGGTTGTGACGAATTGTCAACGAATCCGAAGGGCTGCGTCCTGTCAGGTAAGCTCGTCGGCGCAGCGCGTTCGAGAGCGCGCACGGATAACCCGAACTCATGCCGAGTTCGGTACCTCCAACCGTTAGGACCTGTTCACGATCTGCGGCACCTCGGCCCTGCGGCGTTGAAAACAAACTGGATTGCCAGCCCAGTCGGAATGCTGACTTACAGTTCGTAAACGCCGCTTCCTCGATTATTTTCGCCTTGTATGGCGCGAGCTCGCCAAGCGTGAACAGGCTCTGTAGCAGCCGTCTGATCCGGGATCGGGCGCTGCATCTGCCGATGATTCACCGGGCCGCGAGCGTGCGGGCCGGCATAGCCAGTGGAGGCGCTATGTTTTTACCCAAGTTAGAGGGTGTCAGCCTGTTCCAGGTGATGAAGAAAACGGTGAGTGACTTCATCGAGGACGAGCTGCCCACCTACGCGTCGGCCCTAGCCTTCCAGATGTTCTTCTCGTTGTTTCCCTTTCTGTTGTTTCTGGTCGCGCTGATCAGCCTGCTGGACATGCAACCGTTCTTCGACTGGCTGCGCCAACAGGCGGAGCTGGTGCTGCCGCAGTCCACGGTGGAGCTGGTCAACCCGGTCATCGATCAGTTGCAGACCCAGAAAGCCGGCCTGTTCTCCATCGGTATCGTGGTAGCGCTGTGGACGGCTTCGTCGGCGGTGCGCTCGACCATGGACGCGATGAACAAGGCCTATGGCGTGAAAGAGGGGCGCAAGCCCTGGAAGCGCATCCCCCTGTCGCTGCTCTACACCATCGGCATCGCCGCTGCCCTGCTCACCGCTGCCGCGCTGATGGTGCTCGGCCCGCAGGTGATGAGCTGGCTGGCGCAGCAGATCGGCATCGAGCAGATCGTCGTTACCCTGTGGAACTGGCTGCGCTGGCCGGTGGCGATTTCCCTGCTGATGATCGTCGTGGCGGTGGTGTACTTCGTGGCGCCGGATGTCGAGCAGCGCTTCCGCTTCATCACCCCGGGCTCGGTGCTGGCGGTGGTGGTGTGGATCGCCGCATCGCTGGGCTTCGCCTATTACGCGCAGAACTTCGCCAACTACAACGCCACCTACGGCAGTATCGGGGCGATCATCATCTTCCTGCTGTACCTGCACATCTCCTGTGCGGTGCTGTTGTTCGGCGCCGAGCTCAATGCGGTGATCGAACATTTCTCGAAAGAAGGCAAGGCGCCGGGCGACAAGGAGATCCTGCCGGAAAACGAGCCCACTACCTGACGCTGGGCTGTGCCGGTGGCCAGGTCAGTTGCCCGCTGTCGCTGAAGCGGCGGGTACCGAAGAGGCCATCGGCGAGCTTGCCGCGCAGTTGATACGGCAGGCTCTGGCCAGGTTGATGGGCGCTGGCGCCCCAGGCTTGGCGGAACACCGAATAGGCGGAGATGGTCACCGGTACGCTGATCACGGTTTCGCCGAAGCGCGGTACCTGGCCGCTCTGGTCGCTGACGCCCCGGGCGAGGGGCTGATCATTGATATCCAGTTGCAGCGACACGCCATTGAAGTCGATGGCGCTTTCATTGGGGTTTTGCACCCGCAGCTTCATCGCGAAACGAACCTCCAGGCCCTCGCCCGGTAGGGGCTCTAGGCCGACCAGGTCGATGTGCAGCGGGTCGCGTGGCGCCCAGTTGGCGCAGGCGCCGAGGGTCGCCACCAGCAGCAGGATGCTCAGGTGACGCAGGGATGCGGCGAAGCGCATGGCATATCTCCGATGGCAGTCGATCATGCAGTTGTGACCGCACTCGACCGAGTTCGGCTCAGGCTGTGCGCAGTGCCTTGCTGTGCAGAAGCATGTCGATCATCGCTTCCACCATGGCATGGGCGTGGGCGCCGAGGTCATAGGCTTCCGGGTTGAGCAACCAGTGTGCCTGGATGCCGTCCATATAGGCGTGCAGGCAGATGGCGGCTCGCTGGCAGTCGAGATCGGCAGGCAACTGGCCGCGGTTCACGGCATTGCGTAACGTCTTTGCAATGCGCTGATCGCAATCTTGGTTGAATGTTTGCATCTGTTGGCGCAGGTCGCCGAGTTCGGCGGTGTATTCGCATTTGTATTGCAGGATTTCTCCAACCCGGCGGCACTGGGCGTCGCTGTACATGCGCAGCAGCAGTTGCACCAGTAACTGGCGCATGCTGCCCAACGGGTCGGGCTCGTCTTCGCTCTCGCAGGCCCGGGCCAGCTCTTCCTGGGGCAGCATGAGGCGGTCCAGCATGGCCTGGAACACGTCCACCTTGTTCTGGAAGTGCCAATAGATGGCGCCTCGAGTCACACCTGCCGAGGCCGCGATATCGGCCAGCGAGGTGCTGGAAACGCCTTTGGCATAGAACACCCGCTCCGCTGCATCAAGGATGTGCGCTCGGGTTTCTTCGGCTTCCTCTTTGGTGCGTCTCACCATCTGGCAGGTCCCAGGAAATGAAAAAGTGGATGAAAACCCCGTCTCAGGGTCTGAGGCAGACCACAGTGTTACACAAAAGATGCGTTTACAAACATTCTCGGATGTAAGTATATTTACCACCTATCTCCCAGTATCCACCTCGGCTATCTGCCAGGTACCGCCCGTGCGGCTCGAATCAATATGAAAATGAGGTCCTTTCAGATGCAGAAGAAGCCAGCCTTCGCCGCTATGGTTTCCGCTATCGCTCTGGCCACGCTGACGCTCGCTGGTTGCAGCGAAGACGCCGCGCCACCACCGCAACAGGCGCCTACCGTCGGTATCGTCACCCTGCAGGCCGAGCCCTACACGCTGACCACCGAACTGCCGGGCCGCACCGCCGCCTTCCGTATCGCCGAAGTGCGTCCGCAGGTCGATGGCATCATCCAGAAGCGTCTGTTCCAGGAAGGTTCTGAAGTCAAGGCTGGCCAGCAGCTGTACCAGATCGATGCGTCGGTCTATGAAGCCGCTGCCAAGAGCGCCCAGGCGACCCTGGCTTCGGCCAAGTCGCTGGCCGAGCGCTACAAGGATCTGGTCGCCGACCAGGCCGTGAGCCGTCAGGCCTACGATGAAGCCCAGGCTGCCCGTCTGCAGGCCGAAGCGTCGCTGGAGCAGGCGCGCATCAACGTGCGTTACACCAAGGTGATGGCGCCCATCGCCGGTCGCGTCGGTCGTTCCGCGGTCACCGAGGGTGCCCTGGTCAGCAACGGCCAGACCAACGCCATGGCGACCATTCAGCAACTCGATCCGATCTACGTCGACGTGACTCAGCCCACCAAGGATCTGCTGCGTCTGCGCCGCGAGCTGGAAAGCGGTCAACTGCAGAAGGCAGGCGACAACGCCGCCAAGGTTCAACTGCGTCTCGAAGACGGCAGCAACTACGAGCATGAAGGCACCCTGGAATTCTCCGAAGTGTCGGTCGACGAGGGCACCGGTTCGGTCACCCTGCGCGCCGTGTTCCCCAACCCGGATCACAACCTGCTGCCCGGCATGTTCGTGCATGCGCGCCTGGCTGCCGGTGTGAACAAGCAAGCCATCCTCGCGCCCCAGCAAGGCGTCACCCGCAACTCCAAAGGTGAGCCGACCGCCCTGGTGGTCAATGCCGAGAACAAGGTCGAGCTGCGTCAGCTCAAGGCCGAGCGCACCGCGGGCAACCGCTGGCTGATCCTCGAAGGCCTGAACCCTGGCGACAAGCTGATCACCGAAGGTCTGCAGTTCGTGCAGCCAGGCGCCGAGGTGAAGACCACCGACGCGAAGAACGTGGCAGAACCGCAGCAGCAGGCGTCGGCTTCCGACCAGGCTGACAACCGCTAAGGAGCGATTTCACGATGTCGAATTTCTTCATCGACAGGCCCATCTTCGCCTGGGTGATCGCGCTGGTGATCATGCTGGCGGGCGGTCTGTCCATCCTCAAGTTGCCGGTCAACCAGTACCCGAGCATCGCGGCCCCCGCCGTGAGCATCCAGGTCAACTACCCGGGTGCTTCCGCACAGACCGTGCAAGACACCGTGGTCCAGGTGATCGAGCAGCAAATGAACGGTATCGACGGGCTGCGTTACATCAGCTCGGCGAGCAACTCCGATGGCAGCATGGAGATCACCGTTACCTTCAACCAGGGTACCAACCCGGACATCGCTCAGGTTCAGGTCCAGAACAAGCTGCAGCTTGCTACTCCGCTGCTGCCTCAGGAAGTGCAACAGCAGGGCCTGCGCGTCACCAAGGCCGTGAAGAACTTCCTGCTGGTCATCGGCGTGGTTTCCACCGACGGCAGCATGACCAACCAGGATCTCTCCAACTACATCGTCGCCAACATGCAGGACCCGATCTCCCGTACCTCGGGCGTCGGTGACTTCCAGGTGTTCGGTGCCCAGTACGCCATGCGTATCTGGCTGGATCCGGCCAAGCTCAACAACTTCCAGCTGACTCCGGTCGACGTGCGTAGCGCGGTCGAAGCGCAGAACGTGCAGATCTCCTCCGGTCAGTTCGGCGGCCTGCCTGCTGGCCCGGGTCAGCAACTCAACGCCACCATCATCGGCAAGACCCGTCTGCAGACCCCGGAGCAGTTCCGCGAGATTCTGCTCAAGGTCAACCGTGACGGTTCCCAGGTTCGTCTGGGCGATGTCGCCCGAGTCGAGCTGGGCGGCGAGAACTACAACATCCGCGCCCAGTTCAACGGCAACCCGGCATCGGGTCTGGCGATCAAGCTGGCCACCGGGGCCAACGCCCTGGATACCGCCAAGGCGATTCGCGCGACCATCGATGAGCTCAAGCCTTTCTTCCCGGCCGGGATGGAAGTGGTCATGCCGTACGACTCCACCCCCGTGGTGCAGGAGTCCATTCACGGCGTGATCATGACCCTGATCGAAGCCTTCGTGCTGGTCTTCCTGGTCATGTACCTGTTCCTGCAGAACTTCCGTGCGACCCTGATCCCGACCCTCGCCGTACCGGTGGTGTTGCTGGGTACCTTCGGTGTGCTCGCGGTATTCGGCTACAGCATCAACACCCTGACCATGTTCGCCATGATCCTGGCCATCGGCCTGCTGGTGGACGACGCCATCGTGGTGGTGGAAAACGTCGAGCGGGTCATGCGCGAGGAGGGGCTCTCGCCACTCGAAGCGACGCGCAAATCCATGGGCCAGATCCAGGGCGCGCTGGTGGGCATCGGCGTGGTGCTGTCGGCGGTACTGCTGCCCATGGCCTTCTTCGGCGGCTCGGTGGGGGTCATCTACCGGCAGTTCTCCATCACCATCGTTTCGGCCATGGTGCTCTCGGTGATCCTCGCCCTGATCTTCACCCCGGCGCTGTGCGCCACCATGCTCAAGCCCATCGCCAAGGGCGACCATCACGAGAAGCGTGGTTTCTTCGGCTGGTTCAACCGCACCTTCGAGCGTAGCGTCAACAGCTACGAGCGTGGCGTGCGTGGCGTGGTCAAGCGCAAGGCGCCGTTCCTGATCATCTATGCGGTGATCGTTGCGGTCGCGGGCTGGTTGTTCACCCTGATTCCCTCGGCGTTCCTGCCCGAGGAAGATCAGGGCGTGCTGTTCGCTCAGGTACAGACCCCGTCGGGTTCCAGCGCCGAGCGTACCCAGGCTGTCGTCGACGACATGCGCAAATACCTGCTCGAAGACGAGAAGGACGTGGTCAACTCGGTGTTCACCGTAACCGGCTTCAACTTCGCCGGCCGTGGCCAGAGTTCGGGCATGGCGTTCATCATGCTCAAGCCGTGGTCCGAGCGTACCGCTGCCGGTACCAGCGTTGCCGAGTTGGCGCAGCGTGCTCAGGGCCGGTTCTTCGGTGGTGAGTTCCGCGATGCCATGGTCTTCGCCTTCGCTCCGCCTGCGGTCATGGAGCTGGGTAACGCCACCGGTTTCAACCTGTTCCTGCAGGATCGCGCCGGCGTCGGCCAGGCTACCTTGAACGAGGCTCGTGACAAGTTCCTGCAACTGGCCAACCAGAGCCCTGTGCTGTCCAGCGTGCGGGCCAACGGTCTGCTCGACGAACCGCAGTACAAGCTGCTGATCGACGACGAGAAGGTGCGCACCCTGGGTGTCTCCCTGTCGGACGTCAACAGCACCCTGCAAATCGGTTGGGGTGGCAGTTACGTCAACGACTTCATCGATCGCGGCCGGGTCAAGAAGGTCTATCTGCAGGGTGAAAGCGACTCGCGCATGAACCCTGAAGACCTGAGCAAATGGCACGTGCGCAACGACCAGGGCCAGATGGTCCCGTTCAGCGCCTTCGCCACCGGCGAATGGACCTACGGGTCGCCCAAGCTGTCGCGCTACAACGGTGTGAGCGCCATCGAGATTCTCGGTGCGCCGGCGCCAGGGCACAGTTCGGGTGAGGCCATGGCCGAAGTCGAGCGCATCGCTGCCGAGCTGCCGCAGGGTGTCGGTTTCGACTGGACCGGTCAGTCCTACGAGGAGCGCTTGGCGGGTTCGCAGACGCTGGCACTCTATGCGCTGTCGCTGCTGGTGGTGTTCCTCTGCCTGGCGGCACTGTACGAAAGCTGGTCGATTCCGTTCTCGGTGATCCTGGTGGTTCCGCTGGGTATCCTCGGCGCCTTGCTGTTCACCCTGGGGCGTGGGTTGTCCAACGACGTGTTCTTCCAAGTGGGCCTGATCACCACCATCGGCTTGTCGGCGCGTAACGCGATTCTCATCGTCGAGTTCGCCAAGTCGCTGCACGAGCAGGGCATGAGCCATCTCGAGGCCGCGGTGGAAGCCTGCCGCATGCGTCTGCGTCCGATCATCATGACCTCGCTGGCCTTCATCCTCGGTGTGGTACCGCTGGCGATTTCCAGCGGCGCCGGTGCCGGCAGCAAGCACGCCATCGGTACGGGCGTGATCGGCGGCATGATCACCGCCGCGGTGCTGGCTATCTTCTGGATTCCGCTGTTCTATGTGGTCGTCAGCTCTATGTTCAAGGACAAGAGCGCCAAAAAAATCAACGATGAGGAGGCCGTCCAGTGAGGCAGTCCCTGTTGTCTCTGGCAGTCGCGGGCATCGTGCTCAGCGGCTGCACCATGATCCCCGACTACCAGCGCCCCGAGGCGTCGGTAGAGGCAGCCTGGCCCCAGGGCAAGGCTTACGAGGGCAGCAACGTGCAGGGCGCCGTCGCCGCAGCCGATCTCGGCTGGCGCGAGTTCCTGCGTGACCCGGCGCTGCAGCGTCTGGTGGAAACCGCGCTGAACAACAACCGCGACCTGCGCGTCGCCGCGTTGAACGTCGACGCCTATCGTGCCCAGTACCGCATCCAGCGATCCGAGTTGTTCCCCAACATCTCGGCCGATGGCAGCGGTACCCGTCAGCGCACGCCAGCCGATCTGTCGCAGACCGGCCGCTCCGCCGTGGGCGGGCAGTACAGCGCCACCGTCGGTGTGAATGCCTGGGAAGTCGACTTCTTCGGTCGCCTGCGCAGCCTCAACGAGCAGACCCTGCAGCAGTACTTCGCGACCGAAGAAGCGCAGCGCAGCACGCAGATCAGCCTGATCGCCAGTGTGGCCAACGCCTACCTGACCCTGCAGGCCGATGAAGCGCTGCTCAAGCTGACCCGCGAGACGCTGGGCACCTTCCAGCGCAGCCTGGAACTGACCCAGCGCAGCTTCGACGTCGGCGTGACCGATGCCCTATCTCTGAGCCAGGCGCGCACCTCGGTGCAGACCGCTCAGGCCAACCTGGCGCAGTACACCCGTCAGGTGGCGCAGGACCGCAACGCCCTGGGCGTGCTGCTCGGTGGCCCCGTGCCGGCCGATCTGCCGCAAGGCGAAGGCCTGAGCAAGCAGCTGCTGGCGGACGTTCCCGCTGGCCTGCCGTCCGATCTGCTGCAGCGTCGTCCCGACGTGCTGCAGGCCGAGCGTGAACTGCTCGCCGCCAATGCCAGCATCGGCGCCGCGCGTGCCGCGTTCTTCCCGAGCATCAGCCTGACCGCCAACGCCGGCACCGCCAGCAGCCAGCTGTCGGGGCTGTTCGATGGTGGTTCGGGTACCTGGCTGTTCCAGCCGCAGATCAACCTGCCGATCTTCACGGCCGGGCGTCTGCGCGCCAACCTCGACTATGCCGAGATCCAGAAGAACATCCAGGTGGCGACCTACGAGAAGGCGATCCAGACCGCCTTCCAGGAAGTCTCCGACGGCCTGGCTGCCCGGGGTACCTATGAAGAGCAACTGCAGGCGCAACGCAGCCTGGTGGCGACTTCCGAGAACTACTACGATCTCGCCGATCGCCGCTTCCGTACTGGCGTGGACAGCTACCTGACCCTGCTCGATGCGCAGCGCCAGCTGTTCAGCGCGCAGCAGGAGCTGATCGGTGTGCGTCTGTCGCAGCTCACCAGCGAGATCGAGCTCTACAAAGCGCTCGGCGGTGGCTGGAACGAACGTACCCAGACAGCCCCCGCACCTGCACCCGCCGCCCCGCAGTCCTGACCGACAGCGGCAAGGCAAGAAAAAGCCCCGGAATTCCGGGGCTTTTTCATGTCTGCGATTCGCCGGTCAAGGCGTCTGCACACGGGCCGAGCTGTTCATCTTGTGGCGGATCAGCTGGATCACGCCTGGCAGGATCGATACCACGATGATGCCGATGATCAGGTAGTGCAGGTTGCTCTGTACCGCCGGCAGGTTGCCGAAGAAGTAGCCGCCGTAAGTGAACAGGGTCACCCAGAGAATCGCCCCGACCACGTTGTAGGCCGCGAAGTGGGCGTAGTTCATGCGGCCCATGCCGGCGACGAAGGGCGCGAAGGTCCGCACGATGGGGACGAAGCGCGCCAGGATGATGGTCTTGCCGCCGTGCCGGGCATAGAAGTTCTGGGTCACCTCCAGGTGACTGCGGCGAAAGATCTTCGAGTCCGGGTTGCTGAACAGCTTCTGGCCCATGAAGCGGCCGATGGTGTAGTTCAGTGCGTCGCCGAGAATCGCCGCGGTGATCAGCAGCAGTACCAGCAGGTGCACATTCATGGTGCCGTGCACGGCGATGGCACCGGCCACGAACAGCAACGAGTCGCCCGGCAGGAAAGGGGTGACCACCAGGCCGGTTTCACAGAACACGATCAGGAACAGGATCGCGTAGATCCAGGTGCCGTACTGGGCGGTCAAGGCCGCCAGGTGCTGGTCGATATGCAGAATGAAATCGATAACCAGGTGAATGAATTCCATCGAGGGCTCCAACGATATGCGCAGCCCGGTGCGTTCAGGGGAGGGCTGCTTGAGGGCGGCATTATGCGCGCGTCAGCGTGCACAGGCGCGTGTTACAGGGTCAAGGCAGGGGTTTGAGCCGTCAGGCGGGCAAGCGTTCCGTGGATTGGTCGCAGCGCGACGAAAACCTTGAAACGGTAATGGGCTGCGCTCAGCGGCGCGGCTTCTCGGGGATCTGCAATTCGGTGGTTTGTGCTTCATTGGCCGGCATCGCCAGTGGCTCGTTGCCGTTGGGATCCTGCAAGGCACGTTGCCTGGCATTGGCCGCCATCTTCTCCGACCAGGCGACTTGCAGGTCGCGGTACTGCGGCGCGACCACGGCACTGTTGAGGCGTGCCTGCTCCTGCCAGAACGCCGCATCACCGCGCCACCAGGGATCTTCACCGGGCGCAGGCGGCTCGACCACCTGCGGCTTGTGCGTTGCAACGGCGGGCACCACCTCGAAGACCTCGGGCGCGGTCTGCTGCGGCGCACCTCGCAGCATGGCGAGCAGATAGGCACCGCCATACGCCAGCGCGGCACCAACGGCTATCGCCGTGGCACCGCGCATGAGCTCGCTACGATGGGTTCGAACTGAAGCTTTCATCATCCATCCCTAGAAGAGAAAGGGCCGACATATGATCATGGCGGAAACGTCAGTGAATAATAGCCATTTACGCGCCGCTGATAAGCTTTATTTCAGCGCCGGAACGCTGCGCCAGAGCGGTTACTTGCCCTTGATGATGCGCTGGATGGTGCCGGTGTTGTTATTCAACAACACATAGTCGGTACCGATCTTCACCCACTGCTCGTGTTCCTTGTCTTCCGGCTCGGGCAGGTCATGTTTTTTCAGGTCCTTGATGGCGTAATCCTCGCGCCAGTACTTGTGCGGCGCCGGGGTACCTTCCTTGAGATCACCGATGTGCATCGGGTCCTTGGCCTGCGGGTCTTCCTGATCAGGCTGCTGCTTGAGCACCTGCTCCTGATAGACCTCGCGGGCAGGTTCCTGCTCTGCAGGATCGGCCGCGTGGGCAAGGCCCGCGACCATCAGGCTGGCGAGCAGAACGCTGAGGGTATTGGTGGTTTTCATCGGTGACTCTCCTTAATCCGTGTCCATGATTATGGACAGGGGGAGGTTGCAGAAAACTCAACCTAAATTTTCACGGGCTATCGGCCGCCGGATATTTCGGACGTGCGGTGTTACGTACGGGAGGAGGGAGATCATACAACCGCCGAACGGTGCGGTTTTTCCATGAACCTTCGCTTCGCTAATGCGCCTACTGATGACGTTCCACTATTCGAGTCCGTCATGCCTGTTTCCGTGTTTCTCGCCCTGGTCTTCGGTTGTGTCGGCGCCGTGTTGGTGGGCATTGGCCTGTCCCGTCGCCGCGCCAGCCAGGATTGGCAGTTGGCCCAGGGGCGAATCATCGCCAGTGACTGGGGGCTCAATACCTCGAGCCGCTACCCGCGCTTCGAGTGGCGCGACGAGCACGGCAACCTGCACATGCACGAAAGCAGCATGAGCAGCTGGCGCCACTACCGCAAAGGCGATGCGGTCTCGGTGCGCTACGACCCGGCGTTCCCCAAGCGCGCGGTGATCGACACCGCGGTACAGCGTGGCGCCTCGTTCTTCTGGCTGGGCGTGCTGCTGTTGAGCATCGCCGGCCTGTTCCTGCTCGTCGAGCTGGTACTGCAGTAGCCACGCCCTGCGGCCGATCCCCTCGGCTTGCGACGATTCAGCACATACGTCCAATCGATAAGCCGACCCCGGCGGCATAGTGGCTGCACGGTCGTCGTGCGCCTCAGGGCCCGACTCCGGGATGCCGCTGGCGCTCGTTGCATGGCCCTGCGGTTCGTCGATTTTTGCCACGAGGGTCAGCCCCTTGAAGCCGTTGCTGCGCGCCTCGCCATCCACCGTCGAGCGTCTGCGTGTGTGGCCCGGCTGCGTGCATCTGGCAGGAGGCCAGTGACCATGACTGCCGTTCAACCCAGCGACGTGGTGACCCTGGTCATCCAGCACAAGGTGCGCCCCGGTCATGTGCCGGCCTACGAGGCCTGGCTCAAGCGTGCCCTGACGGCCGCCGAGCAGCAGAGCGGTCACCTGGGCGTGAACGTGATTCGCTCGGACGGGCAGAGCGACACCTTCACCACCGTCCTGCGTTTCGCCGAAAGCTGGCAGCTGGACGAGTGGATCGCCTCCGACCGCCGCCGCCTGCTGATCGACGAAGTGCTGCCACTGCTCGACGGCGGCGACCAGACCCAGGTCAGCCGCGATCACGAATTCTGGTTCACCCCCGAACACGCCCAGGCTGCGCAACCGCCGAAGTGGAAGCAGGCCGTACTGACCTACCTGGTCATCTGCCCGCTGACCATGCTCATCCCCCAGTTTTGGCTGCCGCTGTTCCAGCAGTACCCGGCCCTGGGCGCGGTGGTACCGAGCAACCTGCTGATCACCCTGTGCATCGTCGTGCCGGTGGTGTTCTGGATCATGCCGGCAGTTACTCGCTGTTGCGCGGGCTGGCTGAGCGCCCGTTGATTTCCCCATCCATTGCGATACCCGAGAGGAAACGCCCATGAGCACGTTCACGACCCGCGACGGCACCGAGATCTATTTCAAGGATTGGGGCAGCGGCAAGCCCGTCCTGTTCAGCCATGGCTGGCCGCTGGACGCGGACATGTGGGACTACCAGATGGAGTACCTGAGCAGCCGTGGCTACCGCACCATCGCCTTCGACCGTCGCGGCTTCGGGCGCTCCAGCCAGCCGTGGACCGGCTACGACTACGACACCTTCGCCGACGACATCGCTGAACTGATTGAGCACCTCGACCTGCGTGACGTGACCCTGGTGGGCTTCTCCATGGGCGGCGGCGACGTGACCCGCTACATCGGCCGCCACGGTACCTCGCGGGTCGCCAAGCTGGCGCTGCTCGGCGCGGTGACGCCGATCTTCGGCAAGGCGGCGGACTTCCCCGAGGGCGTCGACGAGTCGGTATTCGCGGGCATCAAGGCCGGCCTGCTCAAGGATCGCGCGCAGTTCATCGCCGATTTCGCTACCCCCTTCTATGGCATCGACAAGGGCCAGCAAGTCTCCGCTGGCGTGCTCGCTCAGACCCTCAACATTGCCCTGCTGGCCTCGCTCAAGGGCACCGTGGACTGCGTGAGCGCATTCTCGCAAACCGACTTCCGCGCCGACGTGGCCAAGGTCGACGTGCCGACCCTGGTGATCCACGGCGACGCCGACGCCATCGTGCCTTTCGCGACCACCGGCAGGCTCGCCGCGCAGATGATCGAGGGCTCCGAACTGAAGGTCTACGAGGGCGCGCCCCACGGTTTCGCCGTGACCCACCAGCAGCGCCTCAACGAAGACCTGCTGGCCTTCGTGTCCCGCTAACCGACCGGAGCGCCCCGCCATGACTTCAGATCCCAAAGATCCCAAGCGCCGCCAGGTCGTCGCTGCCGGCAGCCTGCTCGGCGCCGCCGGCGCGCTCTGGTCCGCCTTACCTTTCGCCGGTCGCGCCGGCTACGCATTCGGAGCGAACATGAACGACGCCGACCTGATCCTGCTCAACGGCAAATTCCACACCGTCGACCCCGAGCGGCCCCAGGCCACCGCGGTCGCCATCAAGGACGGCCGCTTCATCGCCGTGGGTAGCGACGCCGAAGCCATGGCCACCAAGGGCGCAGGCAGCAAGGTCATCGACCTGAACAAGCGCACCGCGATTCCCGGCCTCAACGACTCGCACCTGCACCTGATTCGTGGCGGCCTGAACTACAACCTGGAGCTGCGCTGGGAAGGCGTGCCGTCCCTGGCCGATGCCCTGCGCATGCTCAAGGACCAGGCCGACCGCACACCCACGCCACAGTGGGTGCGCGTGGTCGGCGGCTGGAACGAATTCCAGTTCGCCGAAAAGCGCATGCCGACCCTGGCCGAGATCAACCAGGCGGCGCCGGACACCCCGGTATTCCTGCTGCACCTCTATGACCGCGCCCTGCTCAACCGTGCCGCACTGCGGGTGGTTGGCTATACCAAAGACACGCCTAACCCGCCCGGTGGCGAGATCCAGCGTGACAGCAGCGGGGAACCGACCGGCATGCTGATCGCCCGGCCCAACGCGATGATCCTCTACTCGACGCTGTCGAAGGGGCCGGCGCTGCCTCTGGACTATCAGGTCAACTCCACCCGGCAGTTCATGCGTGAACTCAACCGCCTCGGCTTGACCAGCGCCATCGATGCCGGCGGCGGTTACCAGAACTACCCCGACGACTACCAGGTGATCCAGCAACTGGCCGACGCCGATCAGCTCACCGTGCGCATCGCCTATAACCTGTTCACCCAGAAGCCCAAGGAAGAACTGGCCGACTTCCAGAAATGGACCAAGACCGTCACCTACGGCCAGGGCACCGATTACTTCCGCCACAACGGCGCAGGGGAGATGCTGGCGTTCTCCGCCGCCGACTTCGAAGATTTCCTCGAGCCGCGCCCGGACCTGCCCGCCGGCATGGAGGCCGATCTCGAGCCGGTGGTGCGTCACCTCGTCGAGCACCGCTGGCCGTTCCGCCTGCACGCCACCTACGACGAATCCATCTCGCGCATGCTCGACGTGTTCGAGAAGGTCAACCGTGACATCCCGTTCAATGGCCTGCCGTGGTTCTTCGACCACGCGGAAACCATCACCCCGCGCAACATCGAGCGGGTCAGGGCGCTTGGCGGCGGCATCGCCATCCAGCACCGCATGGCCTTCCAGGGCGAGTACTTCGTCGACCGCTACGGCGCCAAGGCAGCCGAAGCCACGCCCCCGATCAAGCGCATGCTCGCCGAAGGCGTGCCGGTCGGTGCGGGTACCGATGCCACCCGCGTCGCCAGCTACAACCCCTGGACATCGCTGTACTGGCTGGTCAGCGGCAAGACCGTGGGCGGCACCGCGCTGTACCCCGAAGGTCTGTCCCGCGCCGTCGCCCTGCAACTGTTCACCCAGGGCAGTGCCTGGTTCTCCAGTGAACAGGGCAAGAAGGGCCAGATCAAGGTCGGGCAACTGGCTGACGTGGCGGTGCTCTCGGCGGATTACTTCAGCGTGACGGAAGAAGCCATCAAGCACCTCGAGTCGGTCCTCACCGTGGTCGGCGGCAAGGTCGTCTATGGCGCCGGCGAATTCGACAAACTCGGCAACCCGCCGCTGCCGGTCCTGCCGGAATGGTCCCCGGTGGCCAAGGTGCCTGGGCACTGGAAACCGTCCGCACCGCTGCAAGCCGCCGTGCATCAGTGCATCGGCTCCTGCGCCGTGCATGCCCACAGCCATGAGCGCGCCCGGCAGAGCAAGGTGCCGATCAGCGACTACGCCGGCTTCTGGGGCGCCTTCGGCTGCTCGTGCTTCGCGTTCTAGAACCGGCCTCGTTGTTCCCACGCTCTGCGCGAGAACGACGGGCCGCATTAAACCGTGGGAGCGGGCCATGCCCGCGATTCGCGCGCATGGCGACGCTCCCACAGGTGAGTAGGCGATTTACGGGACATGGGCTCGCACGCCATAGGGCGGATGACGCTTTTTTCATCCACCAAGCGATTGCGGCCCCGGTGGATGGGTGAAGCGTCATCCACCCCACGGAATTGTGGGAGCGGGCCATGCCCGCGAATCGCGCGCATGGCGACGCTCCCACAGGTAAGGAGGCGATTGGCGAGGCATGGGCGCCGTAGGGTGGATGACGCTTTTTTCATCCACCAAGCGATTTTGGCTCCGGTGGATGGATAAGGCGTTATCCACCCCACGGAATTGTGGGAGCGGGCCACGCCCGCGATTCGCGCGCATGGCGGCGCTCCCACAGGTGAGAAGGCAATTGGCGAGGCATGGGCGCCCGTAGGGTGGATGACGCTTTTTTCATCCACCAAGCGATTTCGGCCCCGGTGGATGGGTGAAGCGTCATCCACCCTGCGGGGATTGTGGGAGCGGGCCATGCCCGCGATTCGCACGCATGGCGACGCTCCCGCAGGTGAGGAGGAGATTCGCGAGGCATGGGCTGACGTCTGCATTGCGGGCATGCGCATTTTTTCAACGAACACAGATCGTCATTGTGCGGTTTACGAGAGCAGCCATGGAAAGCGTCATCAAGCGGAACCCCGCCAGCCCCTGGAGCCCGTTGCGCAGCAGCGTGTTTCGCTGGTTGTGGCTGGCCAGTATCGCCTCGAACATCGGCACCTGGATGCACGAGGTGGGGGCCGGCTGGCTGATGACCTCGTTGTCTGCCAGCCCACTCGCGGTGGCGATGGTGCAGGTGGCGGCGGCCTTGCCGATGTTCTTTCTGGCGCTGCCCGCTGGCGCCCTGGCGGACATCGTCGACAAGCGTCGCTACCTGCTCACCGTGCAGCTGTGGATGGCCAGCGTGGCGGTGCTGCTCGCCAGCCTGACGCTGCTCGGCTGGATGAACGTGCCGCTGTTGCTCCTGCTGACCCTGGCCATGGGCATCGGCACCGCGCTGATGATGCCGGCCTGGTCGGCACTCACCCCGGAGCTGGTCGGCAAGGATGAACTGCCAGCCGCGGTGGCGCTCTCCAGCCTGGGCATGAACGTGGCGCGGGCCATCGGGCCGGCCATCGCCGGGATTCTGGTCAGCCTCAGCGGGCCCTGGCTGACCTTCGCCCTCAACGCCGTGTCGTTCTTCGCGGTGATCGCCGCCCTGTACGCCTGGAAACGCACGCCTACGGTGAGCATCCTGCCGGCCGAGCGGCTGTTCGGCGCGGTGCGCCTCGGCGTGCGTTATGCGCGCAGTGCCAAGCCGCTGCAGGCCGTGCTGGTACGCACCCTGGCGTTCTTCGTCGGCGCCAGTGCCGGTATGTCGTTGCTACCTCTGCTGGTGCGCCGCGAACTGCAGGGCACGGCGGCGGATTTCGGCATCCTGCTCGGCTGCGTGGGCGCTGGTGCCATCGCCGGGGCGATGTTCCTGCCCAAGCTGCGTGAGCGGCTGCGTAGCGACCTGATCGTCGCCGGTGCCAGCGTCGCCTATGCCGCCGTGCTGTTCGCCCTGGCCTTCATCCGCGATTTCGCGCTGTTGATTCCGGTGATGCTGGTCAGCGGCGCCGCCTGGATCGCCGTGCTGTCGAGCCTGCAGGTGGCCGCACAGACCTCGGTGCCCAGCTGGGTACGGGCCCGGGCCCTGGCGGTGTACATCCTGGTGTTCTTCGGCTGCAGTGCCCTGGGCGGCATCGTCTGGGGTTCGCTGGCCAGCGAGTTTTCGCTGACCGTTGCCCTGGCTGGCGGCGGCACGATGCTGCTGCTCGGTGTGCTGCTGTCCTGGGGGTTCGCGTTGCCGGTCACCGCTGCCGAAGACCTGGCGCCCTCCGTGCACTGGCCCGCGCCGGTACTCAGTGCCGACATGGACCGCGAGCGCGGCCCGGTGATGGTCACCCTGGAGTACGACATCCCCGCCGAGAACGCCGCCGCGTTCAGCGAAGCCATGCTCGCCGTGCGTGCCATGCGCCGGCGCAACGGCGCGCTGTCCTGGGGCCTGCTGCAGGACAGCGAGAACCCGCAGCTCTGGCAGGAATTCTTCTTCGATGCGTCCTGGCTCGAGCACCTGCGCCACCACGGCCGCGTCACCGTCGCCGAGCAACGCATCGAAGCCAACGCCCGGCAGTACCAGCGCGACGGCGTCGCCGTGCGCATTCGCCACCTGCTCGGCGTGCCGGCACCGCATACCCCGCAAGCCCCTTCAGCAAACACCCCTAACGCAACAGGAGTATCACCATGACCGTTCCCTACAAGCGCCTCAACAAAGATGACGCCGTCGTTCTGCTGGTCGACCACCAGGCTGGCCTGATCTCCCTGGTTCAGGATTTCAGCCCCAGCGACTTCAAGAACAACGTCCTGGCCCTGGCCAACTGCGCGAAGTTCTTCAACCTGCCGACCATCCTCACCACCAGCTTCGAGCAAGGCCCCAACGGACCGCTGGTTCCCGAACTCAAGGAGCTGTTCCCGGATGCGCCGTACATCGCCCGCCCTGGCCAGATCAACGCCTGGGACAACGAAGACTTCGTCAAGGCGGTCAAGGCCACCGGCAAGAAGCAGATCATCATCGCTGGCGTGGTGACCGACGTCTGCGTGGCGTTCCCGACCCTCTCGGCCATCGCCGAAGGCTTCGACGTGTTCGTGGTCACCGATGCCTCCGGCACCTTCGACAAGACCGTGCAGCAAGCCGCCTGGAACCGCATGAGTGCTTCCGGTGCACAACTGCTGAACTGGTTCTCCGTGGCCTGTGAGTTGCATCGCGACTGGCGCAACGATATCGAAGGGCTGGGCGCGCTGCTGTCCAACCACATCCCCAACTACCGCAACCTGATGACCAGCTATTTCACGCTGACCGCCAGCAAGTGATGACACCCGGCCGCGGTGATCCTTCGCCGCGGTCGGCCTCTGGAGCACCTTCTTGAACCGCAACGATCTTCGCAAGGTCGACCTGCACCTGCTGGTCGTATTCGAAAGCCTGATGCACGAGCGCAACCTCACGCGCACGGCGGAGAAGCTCTACCTCGGCCAGCCGGCGATCAGCGCGTCGCTGACCCGTCTGCGCGACTATTTCAATGACCCGCTGCTGGTGCGCAACGGCCGCGAGATGGAGCCCACGCCCCGCGCGCTGGAAATCTTCCGCCGCCTGCCAACGGCGCTGGATGGCATTTCCCAGGCGATCAGCGAAGTGACGGACTTCGACCCGAGCAGCAGCACCGCGGTGTTTCGCATCGGCATGTCCGACGACGTCGAGTGCGGCCTGCTCCCGCAGTTGCTCGCCCACCTGCGCCAACAGGCGCCCGACTGCGTGCTGGTGGTACGCAACGCCAACTTCCTGCTGTTGCCGGGGCTGCTCGCCACGGGCGAGGTGTCCATCGGCATCAGCTACACCACGCAGCTACCGGCCAACGCCAAGTGCCGCAGCCTGCGTGACATCCGTGCCATGGTCATCCGTGCTGCCGATGGCACGCCGCCGCTGAGCCTGGACGACTACTGCACGCGGCCTCACGCCCTGGTGTCCATGTCCGGCGACCTGTGCGGCAACATCGATCAGGATCTGGCGCGCCTCGAGCGCTCGCGCAAGATCGCCCTGGCCGTGCCGCACTTCAATGGCCTGGGTGCGCTGCTGCGCAATTCCGACATGATCGCCACCATCCCGGATTACGCCGCCGAAGCCCTGGTGCAAGGCGGTGGGCTGGTGATGGAAGCGCCACCGTTCGATATCGTCCCCGCGCAACTGACCATGGTCTGGCGCGCCGCCCAGGACCAGGACCCCGCCGAGCGCTGGCTGCGCGAGCAGATCCTGCGCTTCATGGGCGCCTGATCCCGCTGGTGCCTTTCTGGCCGCCTGCCAGCAACACTTTAGTGTTGTACCGAGGCGGTCCTTGCGGGTCTGCCATTCAGGCTGTCGGGCCCCGATAATCGGCGTACGATTCCCCACCCGGCAGTTGTCCGACATCCATGTCAGGCCGTGTCCCTCCGTGTTTCGAGACCCTGCATGCCCATTAGAACCGTGGCGATCCTGCTCTTTCCCGACGTGCTGATGCTCGACGTGGCCGGCCCTATCGAGGTGTTTTCGGTCGCCAACCGCTATCTGCCCGAGAGCGATCACTACCGCATCCTCACCCTGGGGGCGTCGTCGCTGGCCGTGCGCGCCTCCAACGGCATTGTCATGCAGGCCGACCAGTTGGCCGAGGACGCGCCGGTCGCCTACGACACCCTGCTGGTGCCCGGCGGCCCCGGCGCCTACGACTCCAGCCACCCGCATCTGCATGCCTGGCTGCGGGACGCCGCCGCAGCGTCGCGTCGGCATGGCGCGGTGTGCACCGGTGCGTTCATCCTCGGTGAGGCGGGTTTGCTCGACGGCCATCGTGTGACCACCCATTGGCATTATCTGGATCGCCTGGCCAAGCGCTATCCCAAGGCGCGGCTGGAAAGCGATCAGCTGTTCACCAAGGACGGCAAGCTGCTCAGCTCCGGCGGCGTGACGGCTGGCATCGACCTGGCGCTGTCGATCCTTGCCGACGACCACGGCAAGAAGCTGGCGCTGGATGTCGCCAAGGTGCTGCTGGTGGTGATCAAGCGCCAGGGTGGGCAGGCCCAGTTCAGCCCGCTGCTGCCACCGACCGGGCAGGGTGCCACGCCCCTCGAGCGCATCCAGCAGCACGTGCTGGAGAACATTCACGAGCCGTTCAGCGTCGAGCAACTGGCCGAATTGGCGGCCATGAGCGTGCGCAACTTCGCCCGGGTATTCACCCGTGAGCTGCAGATGACGCCCATGGAGTTCGTGCTCGCCGCCCGCATCGACCACGCCCGCAGCCTGCTCGAAGGCACCGACCTGCCGATGAAGACCGTGGCCTTTCGCAGCGGCTTCGGCAGCGCCCGGCACATGCGCCAGATGTTCGACAAACGCCTGGGGCTGACCCCGGTGCAGTACCGCCACCAGTTCGGCTGATCTCGACCCGTTTGGTTGACGAAAGCCCCGTGCCAGAGCGGCCAGGCTGTTGTCCGTGATGGGCACCGGTATGGCCGAATCGATACCCCCATAGCGATGTCGCACCGTCGGCGATCGGCGGAGAATGATTCTCTTATCACTGCAAGGAGCGGCGCATCGCCGACCAGCCGAGGCCCATTGGGGTGCGTGTCCGGCCTGGCGCGACGCTGAAAGGATCATGCACGATCTCGACACCCGTGGCGAAGACACTGTCCTGCGTTTCGGCCGTTTCGAACTGCACCCGCAGCGCCGCCTGCTGCTCGATGGCGACCGCCCGCTGCAGATCGGCGCCCGGGCTCTGGACATCCTGCTGGTGCTGGTGGAAAGCGCCGGCAAGATCGTCAGCAAGGAGACCATCATCTCCCAGGTCTGGCCGAAGACCTTCGTCGAAGAGATCAACCTGCGCGTGCACATCTCGGCCCTGCGCCGGGCCCTGGGCGTTTGCCCGCAATCGCGGGACTACATCACCAACGTGCGCCAGCGCGGCTACAGCTTCGTCGCCTACGTCGAGCAGGTCAGCCAGCGTTCCGGCGAGCTCGACCTGCAGCCCTGCGCAGTGCCCAGCCTGCCCGGCAAGCCGGTGCGCATCGAAGGCCGCGACAAACTGATCGAGGAACTGACCCGGCGCCTGCAGACCCGCCGGCACATCTCCCTGATCGGCCCCGGTGGCGTCGGCAAGACCACCGTCGCCCTGCGCGTCGCCCAGCAACAGCTCGGCCAGTTCCGCGACGGCGTGCGCTTCGTCGACCTGGCGATGGTCAGCGACCCGGCGCAACTGGCGGTTGCGCTCGTCTCGGAACTGGGCTTCGCGGTGCCGGCCGATCAGCACGCCCAGGCCTTTCTGCTCACCACCCTGGCGCACCGTCACATGCTGGTGCTGCTGGACAACTGCGAGCACCTGATCGACGCCTGCGCCGCGCTCTGCGAAGCCCTGCTGCACGCCGCGCCAGCTCTGCGCATTGTTGCCACCAGCCGGGAGGCCCTGCGTACCCGCGAGGAATACGTGCAACCGCTGGCGCCGCTGGACACCCCGCCGCTGGGCAGCCACCTGCGCCTGGCCGCTGCCTTGCGTTACCCCGCGGTAAAGCTGTTCGCCCGCCGTGCCCGGGCGCGGCAGTCGGGCTTCAGCCTGCGCGAGACCGATGTGCCGCGGGTCGTCGAACTCTGTCGGCGCCTCGACGGCCTGCCCCTGGCCATCGAACTGGCTGCCGCGCAACTCGACGTGCAGAGCCTGGAAGGCATCCTCGCCCAGCTGGAAAACCACAGTTACCTGAGCCTGCTTGGGCGGCGCACCACGCCGGCCCGGCAGTCCAGCCTGATGGCCTCGCTGGACTGGAGTTACGCGCTGCTCGACCAGCGCCAGCGCAGTTGCCTGCACGGGCTGTCGGTGTGCGACGAATACTTCACCGTGGCCGATGTGCGCAGCGCACTGGCAGGCTTGCCGATCAGCGACAGCGAGCGCTGCGCTTCATTGGCGCGGCTGGTCTCGCTGTCGTTGATCGGCCTGCGCCGCGACGGCGATCGGGTCTACTACCACATGCTCAACAGCACCCGCGCCTACGCCGCCGAGAAGCGCCGCCAGGCCGCCATCGTTGCGGCGCAGGTGCTGCCGACACCGGCTTAGCAGGCAACCTGCCGGAGCAGCGCCGACACCGGCTGGGCAGCCATCTGCTGGCGCTTCCAGGCCAGCGGGCTCAGGCCCGTGCTCTTGGCGAACACCCGGCAGAAATGCGCCTGATCGAAGAAGCCGCAATCCATGGCGATAGCCGTCAGCGACAGCGACGACTGCAGCAGCATTTCCCTGGCCTTTGCTACCCGTTGCTGGCGCAACCACACGTGGGGCGACAGGCAGGTACTCTCCTTGAACTTGCGGGTGAAATGGCTGCGTGACAGGGCGCAGGCCTCGGCCACTTCGGCGACCGAAATACCAGCATCCAGGTGTTCGAGCATCAGCCGCTTGGCGATGGCCTCCTGCCAGGTCGCGAGCCGACCGATCGCAGGCGTGGCGTCGCTGGCGACGAGGGTAGGGCGGGGCTGCGCTGCTCGATTCATTGGGATGTCCGTATTCGCTGGCAGCGCCGCAGGAGCGCGGTGCTGTGCGGCATTGCAGAGAACGCCGCGGGCGATACGGATTGTTGGAGAGCAGGGCGGTAGGGGCGAGTTGCGTAATGTTAATTAAGGTTAAGGGCGGTGCTTAACGTTGCAACACATCAGCCTGGCGGCCAGGCGTCGATGATCCCGCGTTGCATCGCGATGGCCACCGCGTGGGTGCGGTTACGCGCCTTGAGCTTGTCCATGATGCTGCGCATATGGCCCTTCACCGTGTCTTCGGAGATGCCCAGCTGGCTGGCGATATCGCCGTTGCCCAGGCCCTGGGCGACGCTGCCCAGCACCTGGGTTTCCCGGGCGGTGAGGGTGTCCTGGGCGATGGCATCGAGCAGCTCGCTGGCGATCGGTTCGGGGAAGTAGCGCTTGCCCGCCGCCAGGGTACGGATGGCCGTGACCAGCTCCTTGCGCAGCATGCTTTTCAGCAGGTAGCCCCGGGCACCGGCCTGCACCGCCTGCAAGGCACGGGCGTCGCCGCTGTAGGTGGTGAGCACGGCGATGCAGGCGTCCGCGAACTGCCGACGAATCGCCTGGATGGCCTCGGTGCCGTTGAGGCCGGGCATCTGCAGGTCCATCAGGGTCACGTCCGGGCGCAGCGCTGCGAACCGCTCCACGGCCTGCAGGCCATCGGCGGCCTCGCCGACCAGCAGGATGTCGTCGTGGGCGTCGAGCACCGCTGCGATGCCGTCACGCAGCAGGGGGTGATCGTCGACCACCAGCAGGCGGATGGGGGCGTCGTTCATGCATCGTCTTCCGTTCGGGGGCGCGCCGTCAGCCAGCGCCGCCAGGCACTTCGGGTTGGCCCGGCATAGGCCAGGCTGGCGCTCAGTTGCAGGTGCACGCGGGTGCCGGCAGTCGGCAGCGGTTGCACCACGAGGCGGGCGCCGATACCGCTGGCGCGCTCGTGCATGCCACGCACGCCCCAGTGCCCGGGCCGACCTTCAGCGGCGGTGTAGGCGGCCGGGATGCCCTGGCCGTCATCGTCGATACGCAACTGGAAGCGCCGCCCACCATACACCAGGCGAACCGCGATGCGCCGTGCCGCGCCATGGCGTATCGCGTTGCCGATGGCCTCGGCGGCGATGCGATAGGCCTCGTCATGCACCGGCGCCTGCAGGGCGCGCCGCTGGCCCTTGACCTGTACGGCAAAGGCCAGGCCCGGCTCGTCCAGCGTTGCGCCCAGGCGCTCCAGCGCGGCGGGCAGGTCGATGCCCGGGCCCGGCTGACGCAGGTCCTGTACGCGCTCGCGGCCTTCGTGCATCACCTCGTCGGCGCGGTCCAGGGCGTGCTCCAGGCGCGGCCGTGCGGGGTGGTCGGCCGTCAGCGTGTCGGTCGCCGCCTGGAAGCGCAGCATCAGCCCCTGCAAACCTTGCAGCAGGGTGTCGTGCAGCTCCCGGGCGATCCGCTCGCGTTCGCTCTGCCGGGCCTGCAGGCGCAGTTGCAGGCGCCGCCGATCACGCTGCACCACCAGGCGATGCAGCCACCACAGGCCGAGCAGCAGCGCGGTGCCCAGCGGCAGGTAAAACAGCGGCCGCAGGTAGAACACCGGCTCGACGCTGAACGCCAGCACGGTCGGCGCGGCCGGTTCGCCACCCCCCTGGTCGAAGGCCTGCACCTCGAAACGGAAATCCCCAGCTGGCAGCCCGGTATAGATGGCCTGACGCTGGCGCCCGGCTTCGATCCAGACGCGGTCGTAACCCTGCAGGCGATAGCGGAACGACAGGCTGTGCGGCGCCCGCAGGTTCAGCGCCGTGTAGTCGATGACGAGGCGCTGGGTGGCGGCGGGCAGTCGCAGCCCTGCCTGCAGTGGCATGGGCGCACCGTCCACTTGCAGCCCTTCGATCACCACCAGTGGCAGCGGCGGGGCGGGCGACTGGCTGGCCGGGTCGATCCAGCTCACCCCCGCGCTGGTGGAGAACCACAGCCGCCCATCCGGCCCGGCCACCGCCGTGGGCAAGGGCAGCACCCGGTAGGGGTCGTTGGCCAGGCTGCCGTCCAGGCCGATGGAGCGGTAGCGCAGGCGATGCTGCGGCTCGGCCAGGGCACGCTGCCACTCGGCCGCAGGCACCTGCACGATGCCAGCCTTGCCATGCACCCACAGGTCTCCAGCCGTGCCGGGGAGAATCGCGTAGATGTTGTCGAACTGGCCGTTGTCCGGCAGATGCAGGGTCTGGAAGCGTTGGCCGTCGAAACGTGCCAGGCCATGCTGGCCGCCGACCCAGGAGCTGCCGCCCTGATGCAACTGAGCGGTAACGTGACCGATGTTCAGGCCATCCGCCGCGCCCCATCGGCGCATCTGATCGCCCTGGCGGGTGACCAGCAGGTTGTCCCGGTAGCCGAACCACAGGCGGCCTTGCTCATCGCTCCCCGCGCTGACCGGCATCATCTGGCTCGGCGCCTCGCTGACGCCGGGCACCGCCTGCCACTGCCCACCGCGCAGCACGAACAGCCCGAGCCGGTTGATCGACACCCACAAGGCGCCCTCAGCACCTACCGCCATGGCGCGGATCGAGGCATCTTCCGGTGCCTGCTCGGGCAGTTCGGCCTGTCGCTCGACGCCCCCTGGCGTGCCGCGCCATACCCCATTGGGGCCGCCAACCCAGACTGCGCCATCGGCAGCGGCGATCAGGCTGGTGACCGGCTCGGGGATCGGCCAGCGTTGCAGGTCACCGCCGTGCAGGCGCATCACTCCCTGGTTATTGCTGGCTGCCCAGAGCGCGCCGTCACTGGCCACCGCCAGTGCGGCATTCAGGGTGCCGGCGGGCAACGATGCGGCCTTCAGCTCGCCTAAGCGAAAGCGGTCGAGGCCGCCGCTGCTGCCGGCCCACACCGTGCCGTCGCGGTCCTCCAGCAAGGGCCACAGGTAATCGGCACTCAGCCCCTGGGCGCTGGTGAGCTGCTCGGCATCGGCCTCCTTCAGCATCGCGTTCGCGGCCGGGTAGCGGCGCAGCCCGTTGCCGGGCGTGCTGGTCCAGAGCCCGCCGCTGTGGTCGAACAACAAACCGTTGATGGGCGAGTCCAGTTCCTGGCTCAGCAGGTGCGGCGCCGGGCCCTGCACGACGCGGTGCAGGCGATTGACGTAGCGCTCGGCGACCCACAGCGTGCCGTCCGCCGCCTGGGCGATCTGGCTGGCCCAATCGAGCTCGCCCGCCACCTCGCTGAAACGCGGCGCACCGGCAGGGCGCTGATACAGCCCCTTGCTGCTCGCCGCCCACACACCGCCCTCCCGGTCGACGAACACGGCCCGGGCACTGTTCGCCGTAAAACCCTCGGCTTCACCGACCCGCTGCCAGCGCTGCCCGTCGAAACGTGCCAGGCCGTCATGGGCCGCCGCCCAGAGCGTGCCGCTGGGCTCACGGGCGAAACCGTAGAGCGCTCCGCTCGGCAGCCCGGCCCCGGGCGCGAAGTAGCGGGCGGCCGGCCCCTCGATCAGCCGCGCGCCACCGGCCCGCAGCCCGACCCACAGGCCATTGTCCACCGCCAGCAGGCTGGCGACGGTGCCCAGGGGCTGCTCGTCGCCGGGGCGATAGGGCACGAAGGTGAAACCATCGAAGCGCAGCAGCCCGTCATCGCTGCCCAGCCACAGGTAGCCATCGGCCGTCTGCGCCAGTGTGCCCACCTGGTTGGGACCGTCATCGTCCGCCGTGGTCCAGCGGTGATGCTCGCGCACCGCCAGCGGTTCGGCCTGCACGCCCGGCAGGCACACACCCAGTAACACCGCCAGCAGCCAGGCGCGACCACGCCGTGCCACGTCAGGCACACCATAGGCTAGAGTCAGGGGAGGGCGGTTCACGGCAGGCCGTCAGGTAAACGCGAAAACGCCGATTGTGCGCCCAGCGTTACAGCGATGCCATAGCCGTAGGGTGACCGGCCGCACAGCACGCGAAATGTAAGTGGGACTAAAATTATCCGCCTCAACGAACCTGCACGAATCTGTTTACAGCTGTACACTGAACTCCGAGCCGCCATCGTGGCTCTCAATGATCGACGGGAATGATCATCACCAGCCAGGAGGGCTGATCATGGGATTGGAAGACCACGAGTGGTGGCGCGAAGAGCGCCGACAGCAGGGACACAACGCATCATGGGACAACTTCAGGGCCAAACCTGAAAACGATCCCTCCACGCCTGACGCCAGCGTCCTCAGAATCCAGCGCCCCGCCAAACTGCGCGCGACCCCCTCTTACCTGCACCTGCACGCCCAACAACTCCTCGACGCCCGCGAAGGCTCCAGCACCAGCCGCCTGCTGCTGATCCTCGGCGTGGTCGCCTGCGGGTCGATGGTGGCGGTGGGATATTTCGTTTTTTAACGGAGGTTGGAGCGGGTAGGGCAGATATAGGCAGCGGAGAAAAAGGCTTATCGGTTGATAAGCCTTTTTGGTTTCCGGAGAAAGGACGCGCTAAGCATTATGAATCCCCTAAGAACCTCCTCGCTGAGCCAGAGCCCCCCATAGATCAGCCCTTCTAGCCCTTCATGGTGCTAGCTAGACCAGTCTTTTCCAGAAAATTCGATCAATGTAGTCATCTTGCATCTTTACCTCTGCGTCTTACCGCGCTAGCTTCTCAAGGGATGGCACATTGCAGTCAGTCACTCGTCATGCTACGAGCATCTAGCTACAGAACGGTGACTCGCTGTAAAACTCTGATAAGACCTAGTTTTGCAATTAAATTTCGGACGAAAGTTTGGGGGCAAGGATGACGCAGTGGACTGCTAAAGCTGATCCTACTAAAGAATTCTTCATCGACATGATCACGAGAGATATCGGTCTAGATGAATGTATTTTTGATCTACTTGATAACAGCATAGATGGCGCTTATAGAAACCGTCATGAAAATGGCCGCCTGGATGGCTTCCATGCCGAAATTAATGTTTATGCCGACTCCTTTACAATCCATGATAACTGCGGAGGCATGAAGCTATCTGACGCGACGGATTACGCCTTCCATTTTGGTCGGCGTGCTGATGCACCTAAAGACTCTGATCGCTCTATCGGTCTTTATGGTATTGGCATGAAGAGGGCGGTTTTCAAAATAGGGAAAAAGATTGTAATTCAGAGCTCAACCAAGAGTAACCCGCAAGAGGCATTTTCAACGACCATTGAGGTCGATAACTGGGCCGCAAGTAAAGAATGGGACTTCACCCTGGAGCAGCTTACCCAGCCTGATTTCATTGGTACGCAGATTGATATAACAGATCTCAAAGAAGGTGTAGGTGCCGAATTTGGGGATGAGCTTTTCGTTAAGGAGCTCAGAACGAACATCGGTCGATATTATTCGTTTTTCATAGAAGACGGATTTGAAATAAAAGTTAATGGTGTAACAGTCAAGCAACATATTTTTGGTGTTCGATCCAGTGAAGAGATCGAACCATATGTAGACTCTTACGTTGATAAAGAAACAGGTGTAACCGTAAGAATCGTGTCTGGCCTTGCCGGAGTTCCTCCAGATGATGCTTCAGATCCTGATGTAGTCAGCCGAAATACAAGCAACTGGGGCTGGTTTGTGGTGTGCAATAATCGCGTCGTGCTAGCGGGAGATAAGACCGACAAAACAGTTTGGGGTGACGGAACATTCCCAAGCTGGCACCCCCAGTATAATGGCTTTATGGGGATTGTATTTTTTGAGTCAGATAAGCCTGGCGAGCTACCATGGACAACTACTAAGCGCCAAATAGATGAAACCGTTCCGGTGTATCGCCGCGCTGTCGTTGGAATGCGTGATGCAACTCGCACCTATCTTAATTATACTAACACCAGAAAGTCATCTCTAGAACAGGCAAAAACAGTCGAGGGAAAGGCTGAGTACGTATCCGTAAAAACAGCTGCACCCTCAGCCGCCAAGTCAATGAAGCTACCCACTTATAGTCCAAAGCCGAAAGTTAGAATGGCTAATATTCTCTACCAAAAACCTGTCGAGCAAGTAGAGGCGGTAGCAAGGGCTTTAGGTAATCGATCTCTTTCTTACAAAGATGTTGGCATAAAAACATTTGAGTATTTTTATGAGAATGAGGTCGGTGAATAATGGCCTCTTTTGAAGCTGTAAATTACTTGATTCGTCCAAATAAAAGTGTTGAGCGAAAGTTGATTTTTGATACGCTCTTGCACCTCTCGAAGACTTTCGATATACCTAGCTACATATATGTTGGAATGGGGTCAATGTGGTTTATTGACTTCGTTTTAGCTCACAGAAATTTAGGTATTTCAAAGCTGATTTCTTTTGAGCACCCTGATTACTCGAGTAGAGCTAAGTTTAATTGCCCTTATAAGGCCATTGAAGTTCGCGGAGAAACAGTATCTGATGGAATTAAAAACCTAAACTGGCAGGAAAATTCAGTTGTTTGGCTGGATTATGATACCGGCCCCGAAGGCCCTGTTCTTGAAGATGTAGGTTATCTTGCTCAGCGCATGTCTGTTGGTTCTTTTTTACTGATCACTCTCAATGCCCACGTTGCTAGGCTTCCGGATAAAGATAGCCAAGGGAATCCAATTACAAGACACGAAGCTCTTTCCGAACTTATGGGGGAGTTTGCACCCGATGACAGTGAGTTTCCTAACTTAAATCTTAAACAATACCCTTTTGCCCTAGCCAAGGCCCTGACGCTATGCGTTGAAAGGGAAACTCGCCGATCAGCTAGAGGTATCGAGTTTTATCCATTTATGAACTTCAAGTATAGTGATAATGCGCCAATGATCACTGTAGGTGGTGTTTTTCTAGACACTCCAACTAAAGAAAAATTTCTTACTAACACTCATGTGCAAACTAGTCATTATCTAAATAATCCTCTTTTCGAGATAAGTATTCCACACTTAACACAAAGGGAACGAGCTGTACTGGATAGCCTGCTTCCTGATCATGAAGGCATAAGTGAGGCCAAGTTTGAAGATGCTTGTGGGTTTAGAATTCCACAGAAAAGCCTCAGTGGTTACTCGGAGTTTTATAAGCTGTATCCCGTTTTTGGCGAGATTCTTATCTAAACGGCACGATCGACACCGGCCTATATTGTGTTGTATAATAGTTTCCAGCGTATTTGTGGGAATTAAAATGAAATTGCTAGATCTGTTCAGTGGATGCGGTGGAATGACTTTGGGAGCCAAGAACGCAGGCTTTCAGACGGCACTCGCGGTTGATATCGATCCCATCTTGAGTAGTTCCTTTGGGAAGAATTTTCCGAATATTCCTTTTCTGCGTGCCGATGTTAGTTTGTTGGGAGCAGAAAATCTTTCCGAGGTTATAGCGCACGGTGTAGATGGTGTTATAGGGGGGCCTCCTTGTCAGGGGTTCAGCGGAATAGGGCGGGGCGATGCTGCAGATCCTAGAAGAACTCTCTTGGGAGAGTTCTTTCGCATTGTTGATTTGGTCTCTCCACGGTTCTTTGTAATGGAGAATGTCCCCGGATTAATGTTTCCAGATAATAAACCCGTTCTTGATTCTGCACTTGCTCGCTTAGGCTCTGAGTGGGAGATTGTCGGGCCTGTTATACTCGATGCGTCCGATTTTGGTGCGCCTACGAAAAGAAAGAGGGTTTTCGTTTTTGGGTTTAATAAATTAAAAACTGCTCCTCTTTCCCTATCGAAAATTACTTCTGGTTTCTATCCTAGTGTCAATGTGAAGGATGCGATTGCAGATCTTAAAGGGGCTTATATTGCTAAAGACGGTTTGTGGAGATATAAGAGTAAAGCTAGGTCTACATATGCCTTCAAGATGAGATCTCAGTCGGGAAAGTTTAATGGCCATCAATTGACCAAACATAAACTCTCAACTGAGCTCCGATTTTCGACTATTCCTCAAGGCGGTGTAGATCCTGTCGGTAAGCATAAGAGGTTGGCTTGGTCAGGCTACTGCCCAACACTGCGAGCGGGTACAGGGTCAGACAAGGGCTCCTATCAGTCTGTCCGTCCTCTACATCCTGATGAGGATAGAGTCATAACCCCGCGTGAAGGGGCTAGGTTACAGGGCTTTCCTGACGAGTTTATATTTCATGATACTGTTTGGCACAGCTTTCGGATGATTGGGAATAGTGTGTCACCAATCATTGCCGAAGCTCTGTTGGGAAATATTCACGATGGTTTGTCCGAACTTCGAGTTGCAGAGCGCCCCTCAAATTTCGAGAAGAATTTATCAGTATAATTGTTTGCAGGGCCTATAGAATTCCATTAGGTTCCCATCTAACATTCCGTTAATGTATAACGCTTCCACCATGTCGCCGAATTCTTCCTGATAATATCCAGGGACTTGAGATTCAGTTGTCGTGGTGGTTGAGTTTTTTCTCGCAATTTCTTCATATTTTTTTATCAATACTGCGAGTCTATGCAAGTCGCTTCTGATCCAGTTTACGGTTTCTTGGGTTGCGGAACCTTCCTGCGTATACAGTGCGCTGTACATTTCAACATAATTTGAATTCTTCTTCTTTTTGAAAATCTGTACAAATCTATGAATTGATCCATCCCTTTCGAGACGGTTTTCGTTAAAGTTTCGATTTATTCGGGTCGCTAGTTTTTCTATTAACAGTTGTATTTCCGACAGGGCAGCCTGTTTCTCAAGGTGTAATGCTTGATTTGTAGCGGCTTCTGCCGTTTTTCTCAACTCGATACGAGTCAGTTCAAGATCTTCTTTTGATGTGGCAAGTTCTTCTTTTTGGGACTTTAGTGTCGCAATTAGTATGATTATTGTTATAAAGCTCAGGAATGGGTTTAAGGTTCCGCCAAGATAATCTCCGAATTGCCCCCAATGCTCTGTTTTTCCTGATAATGGCTGGGCTTGGAATTCGAATAGAAAAAAACCTATTACTATTGCTACACCTATAAGAACCGGCAATAGGGTCTTCACCCCGATATCAAATTTTTTAGTTGATTTAGTTTTCATCATCTCGTCCCTGAGTCTCGGGCGTACCAGCGCCTAGCTGCTTCCTGAGTGATCGCTATCCCGCGTTTTGACCGGTCAAGTTTCGATTTGCCTCTGCGTAGTCTGGATCTATCTGGCCGGTTTCCGGCGCCGTCATCCCAGTCCGAAGCCAAAGAGAGTACTCAGGGTAGCGATTTGCTATCAAGTCCAGCTCGTTGGTGCGCAGATTTGCCCGCTTGTCGTAGCGGATCGTTTTGCATCTCTCTTCCTTTAGTCCTGTGGCTTCGCCAACCTCTCGGTGGCCGAGGATAGACATAAAGTATCTAACGCGATCCTGTGTTGATTTCATAAAGATCTAAAAGCTCTTCGTTGAAATATTCCACAACTCATTTGAGGTGGTATTATTCCACTAAGCCTATGGAGATTTACCACTTAGGCCGATGTGATGATCGACGGATTATAGGGGCTTTGCATGGAACAGTCTGGAATAGAGGGGTTCGACACACAGGGAAACCCAGAACGCGTCAACGACCTGCGTGATGCGCCGTTTTGCTCAAAGCTCGTGTTCGCCAAGCTCGTGGGCATCGACGTCATTACCGAGGATGTCGTACGCCGCTGGATCGAATCCGGCACCGTCCCGACCGCCAAAATTGGCCGTCACCGCGTCATCAACCTGCACCATATCCGCCGAGGAACAGACTGCGGCAAGAGCATGGTCTATGAAAGGGATTGCCGTGATGACTGAGCCAATTTCTAGCGAGGTCGATGCGGACGGCAAGGTTGCTCTACTCAGCACCGCCGCCAACGACCTACTCAGCATCGCGCGTTTTGCCGCTACCTGCGGAATCACTACCGATCAGGTGGGCGAGATGATCGAGAACGGCAGCCTGCCGAGCGTAACCCGCGCTGACTTGCTGATGGTCGATCTGAGCAAGCTGCGTGCAACTGGTCTCGATGGGGAGGAGGGCGACATCGGCGAAGCTCGCAACACCATGGGCGAACAGCTAGCTCAGGATGCTCAGGCTGCCCTGGCCTATCTCGGGCAGACCATCTGGTCGAGCTGGTGTGGGACGATCAGTTGGAGCCTTTGTGGCAGTGCGTCCAGGTGGTGGGTGTTGTGCTGCCGGTGGAGGGTGTTTGGGCGCACGGCTATTTCATGGTGATGGGCGTGGCGGGCGCTAGCCCGTTTCCCGATGAGGTGTTCTTCTCGGATATCCGCACCCTTCGGGTGGTGCGCCTCGACGGTCTAGCCGAGGAGAGGGCGCAGGTGCCCGGTTAGTCGGAGCATGGCGCTGACGAGACGCTGTGATAACGCTACAAGGTAGCCAGTCGGCAGGCGCCGGGTTCTGTGCGGCACGCTGCAGTGCCATGCTGCTGGATAGATGACTCCACGGCCAAAGCAGGATGCGCTAATCTTGCCGTCCGCAGGCTGCGAAAGCCGTTACGCAATGGAGTGCAGGCGTGAAAAAACTGATCGTCATCATCGCCCTGGGCTTTGCCTTCTGGCACTTCTACCTGAAGCCGCCAAGCAGCCCGGTAATCACCAATGTCGCCGCCGACGGCTCGGTCTTGAGCAGCCCGGTGATCGAACAGCCCGCCCCGGCGTTTTCTCTCGAACGCTTCATCCCGACCTTCGCCTGGACCGGCACGGACGCTCAGATCAAGCCAAAGTCCCAATCGCAGCCCGCCTCGAGCTATCGCTGCGATGGCCGTCAGCATTGTTCCCAGATGCGTTCTTGTGACGAGGCCAAATTCTTTCTACATAACTGCCCCGGCGTAGAGATGGACGGCAATAACGATGGCGTACCCTGCGAGCGACAGTGGTGCGGGTAGTCACGAAACGCAGGCATTGAATGGCAACTATCACGATTCGAAATCTGGACGATGACCTCAAGGCCATGCTGCGCGTCGTTGCTGCCAGCCACGGGCGCTCCATGGAAGAAGAGGCGAGACTGATCATTCGCCAAGCGCTGACCAAGCAAGATAAGAAAGGTGGCTTAGGGCGTCGCCTCCACGCTCGTTTTTCTGCGGCGGGTGGTGTTGACCTCGATGTGCCTGAGCGAAACACCAAAGCCAAGGCTGCGAGCTTCGACGACAACGTGCTTTCCAAACGGATGAAGCCAGTATTCGCATCTGGCACCTGATCGCTTCGACACCGCCTTGATCCTTTCACCGATTGCATTACTGAGCCAGAATGAGGGGCAACCTGATAGCGGCGTGCATCCGGTATAATGGCCGCTGGCGAAACCGAAGAGGCAATCCCATGACAGGTGTATCTCTGCAAGCCAAGAAGGCTTATTGCGCCAAGGCACGCCGGTCGAACTACGCGGCCAGCCTGCGCCTCGAGGGGTTCAACACGACCCAGGCCGATGCCGAGCGTAAGCTCCCGACCCGTGAGGCTGCTTTGAACGCTGCGCGGTCTAGTCAGGCCTGATGCTCGACAAGTACGGCGCTGGGCAAGATCCTTACTGCTACCCAGGCACCGATGTTCTACGTAATCGTCTTGGCCTGACTGACGATAGCGCTCTGCATGAGGCTGAGCGCAGCCTCTCTGAAATCGCAGCTAGCCAGCTGGACTTCGACCTACCTCCCTACGATCTCGCCTACCTGCAGCGTATACACCGGCATCTGTTCGGCGACGTCTACGATTGGGCGGGTGAGTTGCGCACGGTCGATATCTCAAAGGGCGGAACGCATTTCTGCAACGTGACCCGCATCGCGGCGGAATCCAGCAAGCTGTTCAAGCGAGTAGCCTCAGCAGGCTGGTTCGAAGCGATGGCTCGACCAGATCTGGTGGTGGCCGCAGCAGAGTTGTACGGAGATCTGAACATCATCCACCCGTTTCGGGAGGGAAATGGCCGGGCTCAGCGGATTCTGTTCGAGCACCTGATCATCAACGCGGGCTATCAGGTCGACTGGTGGGGTGTAGATGAGGCTGAGTGGATTCAGGCAAACATCGATTCGGTGGTTTGCGACTATCGCGCAATGACCGCCATTTTCGAGCGCTGCATCGGTGATCCCATCGCCTGATGTGGGCGGGACAAGAAAGGGACAGTTTGGGGACACCCCAGAAACAAAAAAGGGCCTACCTTTCGGTAAACCCTTGTTTTGTTTGGTGGCTACGCAGGGACTTGAACCCCGGACCCCAGCATTATGAATGCTATGCTCTAACCAGCTGAGCTACGTAGCCGAGTGGCGCGCATTTTCCGCATCTGCCCTTGGTGTGTCAAGCCCTGAGGCAGAATAAATTTACGCACTTTCAAACGCTTAGCCGAACGGCTGCGCTTTGCCGGTGGGCGCTCGGTGGTGAGGGGGGCTCAGCCGACCTCGACGCGGTTGCGGCCGTTCTTCTTGGCGCGGTAGAGGGCGGCATCGCTACGGCACAGTACGGTGTCGGGGGTGGTGTCCTGGCGCTCGAGCAGGGCGATGCCGACGCTCAGGGTCAGGTGGATCTTTTTTCCTTCGATGTTCAGGGGCTCGTCCTTGAGGCTGTGTTGCACCCGGCAGGCGAAGTCGCGGGCCTGGATCAGCCCCGCGCCGCTGAGCACCACGGCGAATTCTTCGCCGCCGACACGGCCGGCCAGGTCGCTCTTGCGCAGCTGTTCGCGAAGGATGCGGCTGAAGTGACGCAGCGCCTGGTCGCCAATGGCGTGGCCCCATTTGTCGTTGACCAGCTTGAAGTGGTCGAGGTCGCACATCAGCAGGGTGGAGGTGAAGACGTCGCTGCGCTGGATACGCGCCAGCTCAGTTTCCAGGTGGGCCATGAACACCCGGCGGTTGGGTAGCTGGGTGAGGGCGTCGAGGGAGGCGAATTCCTGCAGCTCGCTTTCGATGCGCTTGCGTTCGGTGATGTCGGTGACCACGCCATGCCAGACGATGCTGCCGTCGGCTTCACGTTGTGGCCGCGCTTCGCCCAGGCGCCAGCGCAGGCCCTGGCGCGGCAGTATCACGCGGTATTCGATGTGCCAGGTGCTCAGCTCGCGTTCGGCGCGCAGGCGGGCCATCTGGTAGGTCTCCATGTCGTCCGGGTGGACCAGGGTATGGAGGATCTCCGGGTCTCTGTCGATCTGTTCGCGGGTGGCTTCGAACATGTCGTAGACGCCGGCGCTGAGGTAGGTGAAGTAGCCACTGCTGTCGGGCAGGCTGCGGAACTGGAAGACCATGCCGGGCACCTGGTCGGTCAGCCGGGTGATCAGTTCGACGCTGCGTTGCAGGCGTTCGGAGAGCTCGCGCAGGGCGGTGATGTCGGTGGTGGTGCCGAGCATGCGCAGGGCATTGCCCCGTTCGTCACGGGCAACCACCTTGCCGCGGCTGCACACCCATTTGTAGCTGCCGTCGCGGCAGCGCAGACGGTGCTCCACTTCGTAGCTCTCGGTGTGGCCAGCGAAGTGCGCGAGCACGGCTTGCTGCACGTAGGTGCGGTCGTCGGGATGGACGCGGCCGTAGCTGTCCTCGATACGGTTGCTGACCTCGTGGTCGGCGTAGCCGAGCAGGGCTTTCCAGGCGCTGGAGTAGTGGATCTCGCCGGTCACCACGTCGCGGTCCCAGATACCCGTGCCGCTGCCCTGAATGGCCAGGGCCATGCGGCTTTCCTGGGCGAGCAGGGCTTCGCTGGCCTGACGGGCGGCGGCTTCGCGGCGGATCTGTTCGAGCAGGTTGGCGGCGCTCTCGGCGATATCGTCCAGGGCCAGCAACTGCTCGTCGCTGAGCCGCTGCGGTTCGCCATCGGCCAGGTAGAACACGCCCAGATAGCCGCCATCGACGCTGCGCAGCGGGTAACCGACGAAGAAGCCGGGCGACGGTGCGGCCTGGGGCGCGGTGTCGAGGCGGGTGTCGGGCAGCAACAGGGGCGAGTGGCCGAGGCCGGTGCGGGCGATCAGTTCCTGCAGGTAGGCGTCCAATGCTGCGGGCAGGCGTTGCTCGGGCTCTGTAGAACCGCTGAGGTGGGTGTCGGTTGCGATCCTTGCGAGGGTGACGCCACACAGGCGTTTTGCGAGCCGGAACAAAGCGTCGAAACGGGCTTCCGCGGGGGCGGCGTTCGACGACTCCAGAAGCTCATCGTCAGGTTTCAAGGGACTGCGCCTGCTGGTGAGGGCTGGGCCAGTATACTGCGGCGCTGGAGCAAAGCGATGGCGAGTGGTGGCTAAATGCCGCCATTTTACTGCCGTTCGTCTGCCGGGTAGCTGGTAGCGTGCCTGCAAGCACCGCCGTGACTGGCTTTGCGGGCTTTCCAGGCATGCAGAAACGACGAAGCCGCGTAAAAACGCGGCTTCGTCTGGTCAGGGTGCGGCTTAGACGTTGAAGCGGAAGTGCATCACGTCGCCGTCCTTGACGATGTATTCCTTGCCTTCCAGGCGCCATTTGCCCGCTTCCTTGGCACCGGCTTCGCCCTTGAACTGGATGAAGTCGTCATAGGCGATTACTTCGGCGCGGATGAAGCCTTTTTCGAAGTCGGTGTGGATCGCGGCAGCGGACTGCGGTGCGGTGGCGCCGACCTTGACGGTCCAGGCACGTACTTCCTTCACGCCGGCGGTGAAGTAGGTCTGCAGGTTGAGCATCGAGTAACCGGCGCGGATCACGCGGTTCAGGCCGGGCTCGGTCATGCCCATGGTCTCGAGGAACATCTGCATTTCTTCCAGATCGTCCAGCTCGGCGATCTCGGCCTCGATCTTGTTGCACACCGGTACCACGATGGCGCCTTCGGCGTCGGCGATGGCTTGCACCACGTCGAGCAGCGGGTTGTTCTCGAAGCCGTCTTCGGCGACGTTGGCGATGTACATCACCGGCTTGGTGGTCAGCAGGTGGAAGGTCTTGGCCAGGCGCTTCTCGTCGTCACCCAGGGTCTTGAGCAGGCTGCGCGCCGGCTTGGCTTCGGTGAAGTGGGGGATGAGCTTTTCCAGCAGCGCTTTCTGCGCCACGGCTTCCTTGTCGCCGCCCTTGGCGGTACGGGTGACGCGCTGCAGTTGCTTCTCGCAGCTGTCGAGGTCGGCCATGATCAGTTCGAGGTCGATGATCTCGATGTCACGCTTGGGGTCGACGCTGTTGGCGACGTGGATGACGTTCTCGTCTTCGAAGCAACGCACCACGTGGGCGATGGCGTCGGTCTCGCGGATGTTGGCGAGGAACTTGTTGCCCAGGCCTTCACCCTTGGACGCGCCCGCCACGAGGCCGGCGATGTCGACGAATTCCATGGTGGTGGGGATCACGCGCTCGGGCTTGACGATCTCCGCCAGGGCGTCGAGGCGCGGGTCGGGCATCGGCACGATGCCGCTGTTCGGCTCGATGGTGCAGAACGGGAAGTTCTCGGCCGCGATACCGGATTTGGTGAGGGCATTGAACAGGGTGGACTTGCCGACGTTGGGTAGGCCGACGATGCCGCAATTGAATCCCATGGTGTGTCCCTCGCGCCAAAGGCGGTAGATGAAGTTAGAGAGTGGCTTTCTGGCTGTGCAGCTTGCGCATCGCTACCGTCCAGTCACCGGCGAGTATTTCCGGGAGGACGTCGAGGGCGAAGCCGATGCTGGTATCCAGCAGTTCCTGCTCGCCACGCGGTGCGCGGCCCAGCACGAAATTGGAAACCATGCTGGCGTGCCCGGGGTGGCCGATGCCAAGCCGCAGGCGGTGGAAATTATTCTGGTTGCCGAGCTGCGCGATGATGTCGCGCAGCCCGTTATGCCCGCCGTGCCCGCCACCCTGTTTGAGTTTGGCGACGCCGGGGGGCATGTCGAGTTCGTCGTGGGCCACCAGGATTTCTTCGGGCTTGAGCTTGAAGAAATTCGCCAACGCCGCCACGGACTGGCCGCTGCGGTTCATGAAGGTGGTGGGGATGAGCAGACGAACTTCGCGACCCTGATGGACGAATTTGCCCACCAGGCCGAAATACTTGCGATCGACGCTGAGGTTCACGCGCTGGCTGTCGGCCAGGCGCTCAACGAAAAGGGCCCCTGCATTATGCCGGGTCTGGTCGTATTCGGGACCCGGGTTACCCAGGCCAACGATCAGTTGTACGGCAGTCATACAGGAGCCCTTTCCTAAAGCAGTTCCACACCGAGGTGTGGAGCTCGCCAATTACTCGGCGGTGCTTTCGCCTTCGCCTTCAGCTGCGTCTTCTACACGAACGCGCGGCAGGTGGATGCTGGCAACCGGCAGATCGCTGCCGTGGGCCAGAGCAACCAGCTCAACGCCTTTCGGCAGTTTGATGTCGGACAGGTGAACGGTCTGGTCCAGTTCGACTTTGGCGATGTCGACTTCGAGGAATTCCGGCAGGTCTTTCGGCAGGCAGGAAACTTCGACTTCGTTCAAGGAGTGCAGGACTTCGCCGCCGCCTTGCTTGACGCCAACCGAGGTGGCTTCGTTGATGAAGTGCAGCGGTACGTGTGCGGTCAGTTTCTGGCCAGCGATCACGCGGATGAAGTCAGCGTGCAGAACAAAGCCTTTGGACGGGTGACGTTGCAGGGCTTTGATCAGTACGTTTTCTTTCTTGCCATCAACGGTCAGGTTCAGCACGTGGCTGAACGCCGCTTCGTTTTCCAGCAGCTTGGCGAAATCCTTGGCAACCAGGCTGATGGACAGAGGGGCTTTCTCGCCACCGTAAACTACGGCAGGAACCAGGGCGGCGTTACGACGCAGGCGGCGGCTCGCACCTTTCCCCAGGTCGGAACGCGCTTCGGCATTCAGAGTAAATTCAGCAGTCATTTCACTTCTCCAGAATAACCAAACCGCCCGTTACGCTTGCGACCAGCGACGGGGCGGTTCGGTGATGTGCCTGGCCAAATGGCCAGGCGTCTTTTTACCAGCGGTATTCCGGGTTAGCGGAACATCGCGCTGATAGATTCTTCATTGCTGATGCGGCGTACCGCTTCAGCGACAACCGGCGCGATGTCCAGTTGGCGAATGCGCGAACAGGATTGCGCGGCAGCGGACAACGGGATGGTGTTGGTCACCACCAGTTCGTCCAGTACCGAGTTCTCGATGTTCTCGATGGCGCGGCCCGACAGTACCGGGTGAGTCGCATAAGCGAACACCTTGGCGGCGCCGTGTTCCTTCAGAGCCTTGGCCGCGTGGCACAGGGTGCCGGCGGTGTCGACCATGTCGTCGACCAGGATGCAGGTACGACCTTCCACGTCACCGATGATGTGCATCACTTCGGAGTGGTTGGCTTTCTCACGACGCTTATCGATGATCGCCAGGTCCACGCCCAGGGACTTGGCCACGGCACGCGCACGTACCACGCCGCCGATATCCGGGGAGACGATCATCAGGTTGTCGAAACGCTGATCTTCGATGTCGTCCACCAGTACTGGCGAACCGTAGATGTTATCTACCGGAATATCGAAGAAGCCTTGAATCTGATCCGCGTGCAGGTCGACGGTGAGAACACGGTCGATGCCCACTACGGTCAGCATGTCGGCCACGACTTTGGCGCTGATTGCCACACGGGCGGAACGCGGACGGCGATCCTGGCGGGCATAGCCGAAGTAGGGGATGACAGCGGTGATTCGAGTGGCTGAGGAGCGGCGGAAGGCATCTGCCATCACGACCAGTTCCATCAGGTTGTCATTGGTTGGCGCGCACGTCGGCTGAATCAGGAAGACGTCTTTACCGCGGACGTTTTCGTTGATTTCGATCATGATTTCGCCGTCGGAAAACTTTCCGACAGAGGCATCGCCGAGGGGGATGTGCAGCTGACGAACGATACGTCGCGCCAGATCGGGGTTAGCATTCCCCGTAAAGACCATCATCTTGGACACGCGCAGTACCTGCCGGCTGAGGGTAACCTGGATGAGTATAAAAATGGCAGGGGCGGCTGGATTCGAACCAACGCATGCCAGGATCAAAACCTGGTGCCTTACCGCTTGGCGACGCCCCTGTATCGTGTGTGACGCAATGCTGCTCAATTCGGTAGTACGAGCCACCCTTGGGTGGTTATGGCAGGGGCGGCTGGATTCGAACCAACGCATGCCAGGATCAAAACCTGGTGCCTTACCGCTTGGCGACGCCCCTGTAACGTATAACCGATGCTACGCATTCACTTCCTGGCCAGTTCTTGCAGCGTGCGGTGCAACATCGAAACGTTGGCACCCTGCGCAACAAAACTTGGCAGTGTGGCTGGAAGTTGGCGGGCGACTTTATCAGCATCGTCCTTGTTTGGGAAGCTCCCAAACACACAAGCTCCAGTGCCGGTCAATCTTGTTGGAACAAATTTGTTCAGCAAGATCAGTGCGTTACGAACAGCTGAGTAACGCTTCTCGACGACCGGCTGGCAGTCATTACGACCACCCCCCTCAAGAAGGCTGCGAACTTTAATGGGCGGCGTATCGCGTGTCAACTCAGGGTCGGAGAAAACTTCTGCTGTACTGACAAGCACTTGCGGCACGGCGACGAGAAACCAGGGCTCGGGCAGCTCCACGGGCGTGAGTTTCTCGCCGACACCTTCGGCGAATGCCGCACGGCCGCGCACGAATACCGGCACGTCGGCACCCAGGCTCAGGCCCAGTGCTGCCAGGCGATCCTCGCTGCAATCGAGCTTCCAGAGGTGAGCGAGGCCGAGCAGGGTCGTGGCGGCGTCCGAGCTGCCGCCACCGATGCCGCCGCCCATGGGCAGCCGCTTGTCCAGCCAGATATCCGCACCCAGGCGCGTGCCGCTCTGTTCCTGCAACTGCCGCGCAGCCCGCACGATCAGGTTGCTGTCGTGGGGCACGCCCGCGATCTCGGTGTGCAGGCGAATGACGCCATCGTCGCGCAGGCTGAAGCCGAGCTGGTCCCCGTGGTCGAGGAACTGGAACAGGGTCTGCAGCTCGTGATAACCGTCTTCACGGCGGCCGAGAATGTGCAACATCAGGTTGAGCTTGGCCGGAGCCGGCAGAATCAGCTCGGCGTGAGCAGGGATGGCGTGGGTCGTCATGGGAGCAATGGCTGGCGAGAGGGGATTAGAGAGCGCTGCAGGCTAACGTAGCCCGTGGCCCGGGTCGAGCGCGGCGATACCACGGGCAAGGTCCCGCGTAGCGCTGTGCGAATGCGTGATACCGCACTGAACCCTAGGTTCCGGCTTGCCGGCAATCAGGCTCAGCGTGCGACACGGCAATGCATCGCACGCTGACGGACGGGACGGGTTACTGGCCGAGTTGGCGTGGTTGCCAGTCCTTGATCACCAGGGTCACCTGAATGTCGTGGCCTTCGAGGCGCAGACGTTCGGGCAGCCAGTAGCCATTCTGCTCGGCATAGCGGGTGTAGCTCACTTCCCAGCCATCCTGGCTCAGCTGCGCCAGGCGGCTGTCTTTGTCGAGGGTCAGGCGGCTCTTGCTGTCCGGGGCGGGCAGGCCGCGGATCCACCAGAGCAGATGGGAAACCGGCAGGTTGAGGCCCAACTGCTGTTGCAGGAGTTCTTCCGGCGATTCGGCCTGGTAGCGGCCCTGGTTGGCGACTTCCAGCGCTACGTCACCCGGGCGCCCGGTGAGGCGTGCGGCGCCACGGCCGAGCGGGCCGGACAGGCGAATGTCGGCGTAATCCTGGCGTTGCAGCCAGAACAGCGTGCCGCTGCCGGAGTCACGCGGGGCGCGGATGCCGACCTTGCCGTTGATCTGCCAGCCGTCGAGGGTGCTGATCTGTTGCTTGTGCGCCTGCCAGCGCGCCGGGTCGCCCAGGCCCTGTTCCACCGCTTCACGGGTGGACAGGCCGGAGCAACCAGCGAGCAGGGTTACCAGGGCGAGTGCGAGTAGGGGGCGGAACTGCATCAAGGCCTCTCTGATCCGGTCAGGCGCAGCACGGTGCTGCGCAGGATTTCACTGTCGGGCTGTTCCTTCAGCGCGTCACGCCAGATCTTCCTGGCCTCGCGCTGCTTGTTCTGAGCCCACAGCGCTTCGCCCAGGTGGGCGGCGACTTCGTGGTCCGGGAAGCGTTCGAACGCCTGGCGCAGCAGTTTCTCCGCTTCGGCCAGGTTGCCCAGGCGGAAGTTGGCCCAGCCGAGGCTGTCGAGGATCGCCGGATCTTCGGGGTTGAGGTCGTGCGCCTGCTGGATCAGCTCCAGGCCTTCCTGATGGCGATCCGTGCGGTCGACCAGGGTGTAGCCCAGGGCGTTGAGCGCCATGGCGTTGTCCGGCTCACGGTCGAGGATGGTGCGCAGATCCTGTTCCAGCTGCTTCAGGTCGTTGCGCGGCTCGGCCAGCATGGCGCGGGTGTAAAGCAGGTTGAGGTCACCCGGGTATTGCGCCAGTGCCTGCTGGATCAGCGCCCAGGCCTTGTCCGGCTGGTTCTGCTTGGACAGCGACTCGGCTTCGATCAAGTACAGCTGCAGGGCATAGTCCGGCTCGCTGTCGCGCGCTTCGGCCAGGTGCCTGGAGGCTTCGGCGCCACGGCCGTTGGCGACCAGCAGATCGGTCATGCGCGCCTGGGCCGGCAGGTAATCGTTGCCGCCGCCGACCATGGAGTAGGCGAGCAGGGCTTCGTCCACATCGCCCAGGGCTTCATGGGCGCGGCCGAGGTTGTACTGCGCCGGGTCGACGTGGGCATCGCGGGCCACCAGCTCTTCCAGGTAGACGATGGCTTCGCGCCAGGCTTCGGCTTCCAGGCACACCAGTGCCAGGGAGAAGCGCAGGTCGTCGTCTTCGGGAAACTGTTGCAGCAGCGAAGAGAACTCGCCACGCGCGTCGTCCATGCGGCCGAGTTCGACCAACTGGCGGGCGTAGGTCAGGCGCAGGCGCTTGTCGCTGGGGTTCTGCTCCATGCCTTTCTTGAGCAGCGGCAGCGCTTCCTCGCCACGGCCCAGGCTCTGCAGCAGGCGCGCACGCAGCAGCAGTGGCACGGCCTGGTCCTGCTTGGCGTCGGTGTTCTCGAGCAGTTTCAGGGCTTCTTCGGGGCGGCCATCCTGCTGCAACAGCAGGGCCTTGCCGAACAGCAACTGGCCGTCGTTCGGGTACTTGCCGAGCAGGCGGTCGAAACTCTGCAGCAGGCCGGCGCGGGTGTCCGGATCGGTTTCCGCCGCCGACAGGGCGAGGAAGTCGAAATGGGTGTTGCCCTGGCGCTGCAGCACGCGCTCCATGTAGGTCATGGATTCGTCGTAGCGACCGGCACGCGCCAGTTGCACGGCAGCGGCACGCTGCGCGTCCACGTTGCTGGGGGCGTTCTTGGCCCAGACCAGCGAGGTTTCCAGCGCTTCTTCGTCGGCACCCAGGTATTCGGCGATGCGGAAGCCGCGCTCGGCGACGCCGGCATCCTGAGTCGAGTTGGCCTGCTGGACGTAGTTGCTCAGGGCGATATCGAAGCGATTGCGCTGCCCCGCCAGTTCGGCGGTGAGCAGTGCCAGCAGGGTTTCCTGGCTGAACGAGCCGTACGCCTCGGGCGCCTCGGCCTGCGCTTGATTGCCCGGTTCTTCCACGGGCGCGGTGCCATCCGGAGCGGACGGCGCAAAAGTCTGGCAACCACCCAAAAAGGCAAGGGCGGTCAGCAACGCGATGGGTCTATTCATAGAGGAAATGCGACTAACCTGCGGTTTTGGCCATCATGACACAAGCCGTTGGGCAAGCCCATGGGCAGGCCGTGTGTCCTGGCGATGTGAGGTTGGACTGCCGAACCCGGGCAGTGTTGCATCGGATCAAAGGCGCTCCCTTGCCGGCCAGCGAACTCGCCCGCTGGTGAGGTGAGCCACGCCGTTGGTCGACTGCATATAGAGGTCAATCAGGCCTGTCGGGCTTCGGCGGGCATGCCCTGCCGGTGTGGCGGGTTGAGTAATTCTCATTGCCGGCGATCGATGTTGGCTATCGTCGCGATGCGGTGGGCAATGGTTGTCCTACCTCGACCGAAGTAGGACAATTGGCGGCTTCCACCCCCCTGTCAGCGACGTGCATGGCCTTTATCGCCCTCGGTATCAACCACAAGACCGCTTCGGTGGACGTCCGCGAGCGCGTGGCTTTTACCCCGGAGCAGCTGGTAGAGGCGCTGCAGCTGCTTTGCCGGCACACGCCGAGCCGTGAGGCGGCGATTCTGTCGACCTGCAATCGCAGCGAACTGTATCTGGAACAGGACGGCCCGGGCGTCGATGCGGTGCTTGGCTGGCTGGCCGATTACCACCATTTGAGCCTCGACGAGCTGCGAGCCTGTTCCTACGTTCACGAAGACGATGCGGCAGTTCGTCACATGATGCGTGTGGCGTCCGGCCTCGACTCCATGGTGCTGGGCGAACCGCAGATTCTCGGTCAGATGAAGTCGGCCTTCGCCGTGGCTCGTGAAGCCGGCACCCTCGGGCCGTTGCTGGGGCGTTTGTTCCAGGCCACCTTCAGTACCGCCAAGCAGGTGCGTACCGACACGGCCATCGGCGAGAACCCGGTATCGGTGGCGTTCGCCGCCGTGAGCCTGGCCAAGCAGATCTTCGCCGACCTGCATCGCAGCCAGGCGCTGCTGATCGGCGCGGGGGAGACCATCAGCCTGGTCGCCCGTCACCTTCATGATCAGGGGATCAAGCGAATCGTCGTGGCCAATCGTACGCTCGAACGCGCCAGCAGCCTGGCCGAACAGTTCGGCGCCCACGCCGTGCTGCTTTCCGATATTCCCCAGGAACTGGCGCACAGCGATATCGTCATCAGTTCCACCGCCAGCCAGTTGCCGATTCTTGGCAAGGGCGCGGTGGAAAGTGCCCTCAAGCAGCGCAAGCACAAGCCGATCTTCATGGTCGACATCGCCGTGCCGCGCGACATCGAGCCTCAGGTCGGTGAGCTGGACGATGTCTATCTGTACACCGTCGACGACCTGCACGAAGTCATCGAGGAAAATCTCAAGAGCCGCCAGGGCGCAGCCCAGGCCGCCGAAGAGCTGGTCGCCGTCGGTGCCGATGATTTCATGGTGCGCCTGCGCGAGCTGGCCGCGGTGGATGTGTTACGCGCTTACCGGCAGCAGGCCGAGCGCCTGCGCGACGATGAACTGGCCCGTGCCCAGCGCATGCTCGCCAACGGTGCCGCCGCCGAAGACGTGCTGGCGCAACTGGCCCGCGGCCTGACCAACAAGTTGCTGCACGCGCCCAGCGTGCAATTGAAAAAATTCTCCGCCGACGGGCGCGCCGATGCGCTTGGCGTGGCCCAGGAACTCTTCGCCCTCGAAGAAGGCGCGTCGTCCAACAAAGGCATGCAATGAAAGCTTCGCTGATCAATAAACTCGACGTTTTGCAGGATCGTTTCGAAGAGGTCACGGCCCTGCTCGGTGATGCCGAAGTGATCGGCAACCAGAACCAGTTCCGCGCATATTCCAAGGAATACGCCGAGATCGAACCGGTGATCATGGCGTTCCGCGAGTTCCGCAAGGTACAGGCCGATCTGGAGGGCGCCCAGGCGCTGCTCAAGGACAGCGACCCGGACATGCGCGAAATGGCCGAGGAAGAAGTCGACACCGCCAAGGCTCGCCTGCTCGAGCTGGAAGACAGCCTGCAGCGCATGCTGCTGCCCAAGGACCCCAACGACGGTCGCAACGTGTTCCTCGAAGTGCGTGCCGGCACCGGCGGTGACGAGGCGGCGATCTTCTCCGGCGATCTGTTCCGCATGTACTCGCGCTATGCCGAGAAGCAGGGCTGGCGCGTCGAGGTGCTGTCGGCCAACGAAGGTGAGCACGGCGGCTTCAAGGAAGTGATCGCCCGGGTCGAGGGCGACAACGTGTTCGCCAAGCTCAAGTTCGAATCCGGCGCGCACCGTGTGCAGCGCGTCCCGGAAACCGAGTCCCAGGGGCGCATTCATACGTCGGCCTGTACCGTGGCGGTGTTGCCCGAGCCGGACGAGCAGATGGCCATCGAGATCAACCCGGCCGACCTGCGCGTCGACACCTATCGCTCCTCGGGCGCCGGTGGTCAGCACGTCAACACCACCGATTCGGCGATCCGCATCACCCACATTCCCACCGGTACCGTGGTCGAGTGTCAGGAAGAGCGCTCGCAGCACAAGAACCGCGCCAAGGCCATGGCCTGGCTGGCGGCCAAGCTCAAGGACCAGCAGGACGCCGCCGCGCACAAGGAAATTTCCGACACGCGCAAGCTGCTGGTCGGTTCCGGTGACCGCTCCGAGCGTATCCGTACCTACAATTTCCCCCAGGGCCGGGTCACCGACCACCGCATCAACCTGACCCTGTATTCGCTCAACGAAGTGATCGCCGGTGGCGTCGACGCGGTGATCGAACCGCTGCTCGCCGAATACCAGGCCGACCAGTTGGCCGCGCTGAGCGATTGAGCCCCGAGTGGGCTTGAGGAAGGATGTCGTGGACGGTGCATACGTGATCGATAAATCTCCTGTAGGAGCCGGCTTGCCGGCGCTCATCGCGCGAACGACTTCGCTGGCAAGCGAGTTCCCACGAAAGGCGGTGCGTCATGGCTTCCATTGAGTCTCTATTGAACGCCGCCGAACTGCCGGACTCGCCCAGCGCCCGTGTGGATGCCGAGCTGTTGCTGGCCCATGCCCTTGGCAAGCCGCGCAGCTATCTGCGCACCTGGGCGGATCGTGAGGTCGAGGCCGACGCGGCTGGGCGATTCGCGGCCAGCCTGGCGCGCCGACGTGAGGGCGAGCCGGTGGCTTACATTCTTGGCCGACAGGGCTTCTGGAGCCTGGATCTGGACGTCGCGCCGCATACCCTGATTCCACGCCCCGATACCGAGCTGCTGGTGGAAACCACGCTGGCGTTGCTGCCGGGCGGCCCGGCGCGGGTGCTCGACCTGGGCACCGGCAGCGGCGCCATCGCCCTGGCCCTGGCCAGCGAGCGCCCGGCCTGGCAGGTGACCGGCGTCGATCGGGTCGAGCAGGCCGTGGCCCTGGCGCAAGGCAATCGGGCGCGCCTCGGCCTGGACAACGCCGCCTTTTTATCCAGCCACTGGTTCGAAGGGCTGGGCGGCGAGCGCTATGCCGCGATCGTCAGCAACCCCCCCTATATCGCCAGTGACGACCGTCATCTGGGCGAGGGCGATGTGCGCTTCGAGCCGAGCAGCGCGCTGGTATCGGGCGTCGATGGGCTGGACGATATCCGTTCGATCATCGAGCAGGCGCCGGCGCATCTGATGGCTCCCGGCTGGTTGCTGCTCGAACATGGCTTCGATCAGGCCGAGGCGGTGCGTGCGTTGCTGAGCCAGCGCGGTTTTGCCGAGGTTCACAGCCGTCGCGATCTGGCCAGTCATGAACGCATCAGCCTGGGGCGGTGGCCGCATGAATGAACACTTGAGTGATGAAGAGCTGCTGCGCTACAGCCGGCAGATCCTGCTGTCGCAGGTCGATATCGACGGCCAGCTGCGGCTCAAGGGCAGCCGTGTGCTGATCGTCGGCCTCGGTGGGCTCGGTTCGCCGGTAGCGCTGTATCTGGCGGCGGCCGGGGTCGGTGAGCTGCACCTGGCGGATTTCGACAGCGTCGACCTGAGCAACCTGCAGCGGCAGATCGCCCACGACACCGCGAGCATCGGGCAGAGCAAGGTGGATTCGGCGCTGGCGCGGCTGGCGGCGATCAACCCGGGGATCCAGCTGCGTGCCCACCGCCAGGCGCTGGATGCGGACTCCCTGGCCGCAGCGGTGACGGCGGTCGATCTGGTACTCGACTGCTCGGACAACTTCACCACCCGCGAGGCGGTCAACGCGGCCTGTGTCGCTGCCCGCAGGCCGCTGGTCAGTGGCGCCGCGATCCGCCTGGAAGGGCAGTTGTCGGTGTTCGACCCGCGACGCGCCGACAGCCCCTGTTATCACTGCCTGTACGGCCATGGCAGCGAAGCCGAGCTGACCTGCAGCGAAGCCGGTGTGGCGGGCCCGCTGGTCGGCCTGGTCGGCAGCCTGCAGGCTCTCGAAGCGCTGAAGTTGCTGGCCGGTTTCGGTGAGCCACTGGTGGGGCGGTTGCTGCTGATCGATGCTTTCGGCTCGCGCTTTCGCGAGCTGCGGGTCAAGCGCGATCCGGGGTGTGCGGTCTGTGCGGGCAATGCCCATGAGTGAAGCGCCGATTGGGGTGTTCGATTCCGGTGTTGGCGGCCTCACCGTACTGCGCGAGATCCGCAGCCTGCTGCCGCAGGAGTCGCTGCTGTATGTGGCCGACAGTGGTCATGTGCCCTATGGCGAAAAGAGCGCCGAGTACATCCGCGAGCGTTGCCGCGCCATCGCCGAGTTCCTGCTGGCCCGCGAGGCCAAGGCGCTGGTGCTGGCCTGCAACACCGCGACCGTGGCCGGCGTCGCCGAACTGCGCTCGCTTTACCCGCACTTGCCCATCGTCGCCATGGAGCCTGCGGTGAAACCGGCTGCCGCTGCGACCCGTTCCGGCGTGGTCGGCGTGCTGGCGACGACCGGCACGCTGAAAAGCGCACGCTTCGCCGCGCTGCTCGACCAGTTCGCCAGCGATGTGCGGGTGGTCACTCAGCCCTGTCCAGGCCTGGTGGAGCTGATCGAAGCGGGAGAGCTGGACGATCCGCGGCTGCATGCGTTGCTGCGCGGCTATGTCGACCCACTGCTTGCCGAGGGCTGCGACACGCTGATTCTCGGCTGCACCCATTACCCTTTTCTCAAGCCCTTGCTGAGCCAATGGCTGGACCCGTCGATCAGCCTGATCGACACCGGCGCCGCCGTCGCCCGGCAACTGCAACGGTTGTTGGGGGAGAGAGGGTTACTGGCTGCCGGCCCGGCAGCGCCAGACCGTTTCTGGTGCAGTGGCGATCCCGCACTCATGCAGAACGTCATGCCGCGTTTGTGGGGCCATGCCGAACGGGTAAACGGCTTTTTCTGAACAGCCGGTCAGCCGCGGTCTTCCGACCCGCCATCGTTTTCACCTCTCCCCAAACGCTGCCGTGCAGGGCTCTAGCCCGGGGGCTGGCAGGCACGCGCTGGAAACGCCCGTGGGCCAATGGCCATTAAATATTTTTAGAACAAATGGAACTTAGCTAAAGTCTGTAACTATAGTTTTCCCCGTGCCGCACTTAAAACAATCCGTGATCCCTATAAAAAGGATGTTTCCAATGAAGAAGCTGGTTGGCTTGGCCGCTGCAGTTGCGTTGTCTCTTGGCTCGGTAACAGCAGTTCAGGCCGCAGGTTTGACCTTTTCCGTGGGTCAGTCTGGTGATTCCACCATGGTTTACCGTCTCGGTGCTCAATTCGATTTCAACAGCCGCTGGTTCGAAAGCAGTGTCGGCCATCTGGGCGGCTACTGGGACGCCGGCTACACCTACTGGGAAGGTGACGACACGTCGACCAACCACAGTGTTTCCTTCGCACCGGTGTTCGTTTACGAGTTCGCCGGGCAGAACGTCAAACCCTACCTGGAAGCCGGTATCGGTGTGGCAGCGTTCTCCAGCACCAAACTCGAGTCCAATGACCTGGGTTCTTCGTTCCAGTTCGAAGATCGCATCGGCGCGGGCCTGCGTTTCGCCGGTGGTCATGAAGTCGGTATTCGTGCGATCCACTATTCCAACGCCGGCATCAAGAAGCCCAACGATGGCGTCGAGTCTTATGCCGTGCATTACCGTCTGAATTTCTAAGCGGCTTTCTCGCAATACCGGAACCGGGCCTCGCGCCCGGTTTTTTATGCTCGCCGCACGTTCACGGCCAGTTGGCTGACGTGCTGTCAGCGGTAGATGCTGGAAATGCCGCGACGCTCTTCCAGGCACTCGGGGGCGCCCAGTTCGAATTCGCGGCAGATCAATGGGCGCACCTCGTAGATGGTGCAGCGCATGGTGTCGCGATCCAGGGCCGCGCACCAGCCGTCATCCAGACGGCGCATCACCTCGCCGCCCCAGTCATCGTTGTCGATGAAACGCTCCGGCACGCCGGTATCGGTGATCAGCATGACTTCCAGCTGACAGCAGCAGGCCGCGCAGGTGCTGCAGCTGACCTCGGTGCTTTCGGGAATCTGCGTGTGGGGGATGTAGTGGTTGGCGCTCATCGGCGTAGTTTACGCCAGGTGCCGTCGCAAGGCGTGGGTTCAAGCCGAGTGGTTGTTCGCTGCATGCAGTCGGGCGAAGCCATGCAGCACCGGCAGCATGGCCGCCCAGATCAGTGCCAGCAGAATCAGGGTGGCAGCGCTGCCATAAGGGAAGTTCACGCCATCGAGGCTGGCTGCCGCGTAATAGTGCAGCGGCGCGAGGCAGGCGCCCAGCAGGCTGGCGCGCCACCAGGGGCGAGCGGTCCAGGCCAGGCAATGGCACAGGGTGCTGCCGAGCAGCAGCCAGGTCAGGGCCAGCCAGAGGGGAATCAACTGGCGCGGTTCGCCGAAGTCGAACAGGCCGAACTGCAGCAGAAAGCTGTCCACCGCACTGCCGAACAGGAACACGCTCACCAGCAGCTTGCCTTCGCGTTGCCAGCTGCCGATATGCAGCAGGTGCACCAGCATGATCACTGCCACCAACCACAACCAGAGGCCGCCGCCAGCTATGCAGGCGAACCAGCCGATGGCGAAGAGCAGCGCGTTGAGCAGGTTTCTGGGCACCGAGAATTTCCGATAGTCGCGATAAATCAGCCGCTGATGGCAGCGACGGCTGTGCAAGAACGGCGATGGTGCCTTCGTGGCGGGCTGCGCTGCAACCGCCCCGGTGGTTTCATTACGTGTCGCGGTCCTTGCGGGCCAGCCATTTGCCGAGTGCCAGTTGCAACCGGGCGGGCAGCCGGCCGAGCAGGCCCAGTGCAGCGATGAACGGGCCGGGGAAGGCGATTTCCAACGGGCGAGCGTCGAGTCTGTCGGCGATGTGATTGGCGGCTTTGCCCACGGACCAGCGCATGGGCATGGGAAAATCGTTGTTCTCGGTCAGCGGCGTATCGACGAAGCCGGGGCTGACCACGGTGACGGCGATGCCTTCCTGGGCGAGGTCCACGCGCAGGGACTCGAGCAGATAACGCAACGCCGCCTTGGATGCACCGAAGGCACCGGCGCCAGGCAGCGGCACGTAGGTGACCGCGCTGGCCACGCCGACCAGGTGCGCCGACTCGGCCTGGCGCAGCAACGGTAGTGCCGCGACGATGCAGTGGCTGGCCGAGAACAGGTTGGTGCGCATTACCCGCTCCACCGTGTCTGCTTCGAAGTTGCTGGCATCGATGTACTCGCAGGTGCCAGCGTTGAGAATCGCGCAGTCCAGTGCGCCCCACTGTTCGGTGAGGTGGGCGGCAATGGCGTTGACCTCGGCGGTTTCATTGAGGTCGCCGGGCAACACCAGTACCTGGTCAGGAAAACGTGCCGCCAGGGTCCGCAGCGGTTCTTCACGGCGTGCACTCAGGGCCAGGTGATGACCATCACGCAGCAAGCGTTCTGCCAGGGCATGACCGATGCCACTGCTGGCACCGGTGAGCCAGATCCGCTTGCTGAAGGCGCTCATGCGAGCTCGCTGGCCGAGGGCAGGTTCTTGAACGCGTCCAGAGCGCGCTGGCGACTGGCGCGCAGGTCGACGATGGGCAACGGGTAGTCCGGGCCGCTGCCGAACAGGCCTTTCTGCCCCTTGCTACCGGCGTGCGGGTCGTGAATCGCCTTGTCGCTGAGTTTGGCCAGTTCCGGCAGCCAATGGCGGATGAAACGGCCATCCGGGTCGAAACGCTGGGACTGGCTCACCGGATTGAAGATGCGGAAGTAGGGCACCGAGTCGGTGCCGGTCGAGGCACTCCACTGCCAGCCGCCGTTGTTGGCGGCGAGGTCGCCGTCGATCAGGTGGCGCATGAAGAAGCGCTCGCCCTCGCGCCAGTCGATCAGCAGGTTCTTGGTCAGGAACATCGCCACCACCATACGCAGGCGGTTGTGCATCCAGCCGGTTTCCAGCAACTGGCGGATCGCCGCGTCGATGATCGGGATGCCGGTGCGGCCTTCCTGCCAGGCCTGCAGATGCTTGCTGGCGTTACGCCAGGGCAGGGCTTCGGTCTCCGGGCGGAAGGCTCGGTGCATGGAGACCCGTGGGTAGCCGACCAGAATGTGGTGGTAGAACTCCCGCCAGATCAGCTCGTTGACCCAGGTGACGGCACCCTGATTGCCGCTTTCGAACTCGCCCTGGTTGTTGTTCAACGCCGTGTGCAGGCACTGACGCGGCGAGACCACGCCCGCCGCCAGGTAGGCGGACAGTTGGCTGGTACCGGGGCGTGCGGGAAAGTCGCGGTTGTCGTGATAGTCCTCGATCCATTCATCGGCGAAGCGCTGCAGGCGTTCACGAGCGACCTGCTCGCCGGCCGGCCAGGTATCGCGCAGCGCCTGGCTTGGCGTTTCGAAGCCGGCAACGCTGTCCGGCACCTGGTCGGCGTCGATGTTCAGCTTCGTCTGGGCTTTCGGCAATGCCACCAGGGGCGGCAGCGCACTGTGCAGGCGCTGGTAACAGACGCCACGGAACTGGCTGTAGACCTTGAAGTAGGTGCCCGTGCGAGTCAGTACGCTGCCGGGCTTGAACAGCAGGCGGTCGAGGTGGCTGTGGAAGTGGATGCCCAGCTCATCCAGCGCGGCGGCGACATCCCGGTCACGGCGGGCCTCGTTGACGCCGTATTCCTCGTTGGCGTGCACGGCAGAGGCTTCCAGTTCCTGCGCCAGTTTACCGAGTACCTCTGGCGCGGCGCTCCATCGATCCGCCTCGCGAATCAGCAGCGGCACGTTGAGGCGCTGCAGTTCCAACCTCAGTTCGGCCAGGTTGCGCAGCCAGAAATCCACCTTGCTCGGTGCATCGTCGTGCTGGCGCCACTGAGCCGGGCTGAGCAGGAACACCGCGACCGTAGGCCCGGCCTGCATGGCTGCGGCCAGCGCGCTGTTGTCGGTGACGCGCAGGTCGGTTCGAAACCACATCAGTTGCAACATGAGTCGTCCTATTCGAGCAGATGGCGATCGGCGAGCGTCTGCAGCGCTGCCAGCGGATCGGCCATGAAGGTAATGTCTGCGCCCGGTGGCGCACTGGCGATCAGTCGCTCACCACGTGCCGGGTCTTGTACCCCGATCAGCAGGCAGGGAATGCCGTGGTCGCCGAGCCAGTGATGCAGTGATGACTCGGCGTCGGGGTTGGCGTCCGCCTCGCAGAACAGCAGCAGGGCGCGGGGTTGCAGGCGGGCGATGGCCAAGGGCAGCTCGCTGGGCGGAATCGGCCCGTCGAAGGCGTCGACCGGGCAGCCGGCGGTGCCGATCAGCCAGGCGCACAGCCACAGCTGCGGCGACATCGGCACCTGGCAGAGATTGATCAGCAGCAGCGGCTTGCCACTGTGCTGACGGTTGTCGTGGTAGACCCGTGCGCCGAGCTTGCTGCGCAACCAGCTGTGCAGGAACAGCCGTTCGGTCTTCGCGCCGGGGCGCTGCGGCCAGCGTTCTTCGAGGGTTATCAGCAGCGGCAGGAGCAGGTGCTGGCAGAGAATCTGTGGCGGATAGAGCGACAGTTCGGCGTTGAAGCGTTCGTCCAGCTGACGCTCGTCGAGCAGGTGGATGGCGTGGCACAGCTGTTCACGTTTTTCCTGCCATTGCGACGCCTGGTCGGCGGGCAGCGGCTGATCCGCTCGCAACAGGCCCTTGACCTGGCCGACCGATACGCCGCGATTGAGCCAGCCGAGTACGGCCCGGATGGTCTGCACCTGCTCCGGGGAGTACAGGCGGTGACCCTTGGCGGTGCGGTGCGGGACGATCAACCCGTAACGGCGCTCCCAGGCGCGCAGGGTGACCGGATTCACGCCGGTCAGGCTGGCGACGTCGCGGATCGGCAGGTAGCCGTCGGCGATGGCGTCGCGATACGTCTCGGCACCTGGCTCGGCAGAGGTCTGCTGGTTCATAGGGCGTTCCGCAGGCTGAGGTTTTCCGGGTGCGGCTGCAGATACACCTGCTGGGCGATGTAGCTGTCGGGGTGTTGCCGAAAGTGGTGCTTGAGCAGTGTCAGCGGTACCACCAGCGGCACGATGCCCTGCCGGTACTGACCGATCAGCTGCTGCATTTCCTGTTTTTCTCCGGCGCTCAGGGAGCCCTTCAGGTAGCCGCTCAGGTGTTGCAGCACGTTGGCGTGCGTACCGCGCGTCGCGCAGCGTTTCAGTGCGATCATCAGCTCGCCGATGTAGTGCTCCGCCAGGCTCGGCAGATCCTGCCCGGACAGGTCGCCGAGCAGGCGGCCGAGGCGTTTGTAGCGCAGTGGATCGGTGGCCATCAGCAGGTACTTGTGGCGGGCATGGAACTCGATCAGCTTGCCGCGGCTCAGGCCGGACTGGCAAAGCGCCTGCCACTGCGCGTAGGTGAATACCCGGGTCAGGAAGTTCTCGCGCAGCACCGGGTCGTTGAGCCGGCCATCCTCCTCGATGGGCAGGTTCGGGTGGCGCTCGCACAGCACGGCGGTGTACAGGCCACGACCTTTCGGCTCGCTGGGGTGACCGTTGTCCTGATAGACCTTGACCCGCTCCAGGCCACAGGACGGCGACTGCTGCATGACGATGTAGCCGCAGATTGGCGGCAGATCGGCAGCCACCTGCTCGCCATAGGCGGTCAGCGCCTCGGTGTGATCCTTGTCGGGGTGCACGGTGCCCACGGCGCGGGGTGATGCCGGGTCGCCGACCAGGCGGATCGGCTCGCGCGGCGTACCCAGGCCGATGGCGACTTCGGGGCAGAAGGGGACGAACTCGAAATAGTCGCGCAACTGATCCAGGCACAGCCTGGAGGCCTTGTGGCCGCCGTTGTAGCGTACTTCGGCACCGAGCAGGCAGGCACTGACGCCAAGCTTGGGTTTTTCGCGGTGGAGCGGGCTGACGGGCATGGCGCACCTTCGAGAATGTGCTTGTACAAGGATTTATTTTTGTACAAGTTTCATTTCATCTTAAGCGCGATCTTGTACAAGTCAAATGCTGTGTACAGCCTCAACCCGATACAGGACCAACGGGCGGCGTTTCAACGCCAGCCCATCTTCCAGTTGTCGGCATCCTGAAGAACGCGCCAGTCGATGCGCTGGGCACGCTTGCTGAGCACGGCCTGCAGCTCGACTTCCAGCACCGTGCCTTCTTCGTCGCAGAACAGTTCGGTGACCAGAAAGTGCTTTTCGCGGTTCTGTGGCGTGGCTGCCGTCCACTTGGACAGCAGCAGCTTGCGCGGGGTGAGGCGATGCCTGGCGGTGTTCATTGATTGTGCGCGATCAGTTTGCGGGCCACTTCCTGGCCGCTGAGCCAGGCGCCTTCGACCCGGCCGGACAGGCACCAGTCGCCGCAGGCGTAGAGGCCCAGATCGGCATCGGCCAGGGCACCCAGTTGATGGGCCGCCGCCGGCCGGGCGTACAGCCAGCGATGGGCCAGGCTGAACACCGGGGCCGGTACGGCGCAGCCGATCATTTCCGCGAAGGCGCCATGCAGGCGCTCGATCACCTGCTCCTTGGACAGATCCAGATGTTGGCGGCTCCAACTGCTGCTGGCGTGCAGCACCCAGGTGTCCAGGGTGGTATCGCGGCCCGGTTTGCTGCGATTGCGTGCCGTCCAGTCGAGTACCTCATCCTGCACGAAGCAGCCTTCCAGAGGCGTCTTCAGCGGTTCTTCGAAGGCCAGCGCCACCGCCCAGGTCGGCTCCATGCTGACTCCGGCCACCGTTCCGGCGAGCTTGGGTGCGGCTGCCAGCAGGGCACTGGCCTGGGGCGCCGGGGTGGCGATGACGACGTGGCTGAATGGCCCGTGGCTTTCGCCATCCGCATCGAGCAGATGCCAATGTTGTTCACCGCGAAACACCTCGGTGATGCGGCAGGAGAACTTCACCGGCAGGGCGCCGAGCATGGCGCGGGTGATGGCGCTCATGCGCGGTTTGCCGACCCAGCGTATCTGCTCGTCTGCCGACGGGCTGAGCGAACCATTGGCGTACTGGTAGAGGCTGGGGGTCCATTCCTCGACCCAGCCGCGGGCCTGCCACTGCTGAACGGCAGCGGCGAAGCGACGGTCTCGGGCGGTGAAGTACTGAGCGCCCAGGTCCAGGGCGCCAGCGTCGCTGCGCTTGCTGGCCATGCGGCCGCCGCTGCCGCGACTCTTGTCGAACAATTGCACCGGGTATCCGGCGGCATGCAGGGCCTCTGCCGCGGACAGGCCGGCGATGCCGGTACCTATGATGGCGATGGGGGCTGTGCTGGTCATGTCTACCTCACGTGCTGTCGGGCTGTCGCAACTGCATGTCGACAGGCCGCTGGGCCCCAAGGCTACGCCTTGGACATGGCTCATACAATGTACAATTGATGTATAAGCTTATGTCCGGTCGGCCAGTATCCGCAGCCAGGGCATCTATTCTTCAGAATAGGCACGGGCGGCAATAGTTTCCCCGTTTCTGTCGACGGTCTGTTCCGAGGTGCGATTCGCCCTCTGTCAGCAGCGTCGAATTCCGGAGCACAAACAGTGAGGAATCTGCCATGCATATCCTGATCACCGGCGGTACTGGTCTGATCGGCCGCGCGCTTTGTCACCAGTGGATCGAACAGGGGCATCGACTGACCGTGTGGAGTCGTCGCCCGGAGCAGGTGGCCATGCTCTGCGGTACTCGCGTACGGGGTGTCGGACGGCTCGAGGATATCGGCGACGAGCCACTGGATGCCGTGGTCAATCTGGCTGGCGCGCCGATCGCCGACCGCCCGTGGAGCAAGGCACGCAAGCAACTGCTGTGGGAAAGCCGCATTCAACTGACCGAGCGCCTGCTGGCCTGGCTGCAGAGCCGTGAGCAGAAACCGGCCGTGCTGTTGTCCGGCTCGGCTGTTGGCTGGTATGGCGACAGTGGCGAGCACATCGTCGACGAGCAGTCGCCGTCGGGCGCCGATTTCGCCGCGCAGCTGTGCGTGGCCTGGGAAGACACCGCGCAGCAGGCCGAGGCCATGGGCATTCGCGTGATCCTGCTGCGCACCGGCCTGGTGCTGGCGAAGCAGGGTGGCATTCTCAAGCGCTTGGTCACGCCATTTCGCTTCGGGCTGGGCGGCCGTATCGGCGGTGGCCGCCAATGGATGCCGTGGATTCATATCGCCGACCAAATCGCCCTGATTGATTTTCTCTTGCAGCAGGAGCAGGCGCGCGGTCCCTATAATGCCTGCTCGCCGCACCCGGTACGCAACGGCGAATTCGCCAGCGAGCTCGGCCATGCCGTGCACCGGCCCGCCATCGTGCCGCTACCGGCCTTTGCGCTGCGCGCCGGCCTGGGTGAGATGTCGCTGCTTCTGCTGGGTGGCCAGCACGCCCTGCCGGTCAGGGCGCAGGAGGCCGGCTTCGAATTTCGTTTCACTCATCTGGACGTGGCTCTGGTGGATTTGCTGAGCCTTCATTAACAGGATGACATTGCATGACCGATCACGCCTTACTACTGGTCAACCTCGGCTCACCGGCCTCAACCGACGTCGCGGATGTCAGGAGTTATCTCAACCAGTTCCTGATGGACCCTTATGTGGTCGATCTGCCGTGGCCGCTGCGGCGGTTGCTGGTGTCGCTGATTCTGATCCGCCGCCCGGCGCAGTCGGCCCATGCCTACGCATCGATCTGGTGGCCGGATGGTTCGCCGCTGATCGTGCTCAGCAAGCGTCTGCAGGAGGCGATGAAAAGCCAGTGGACCCATGGGCCGGTCGAGCTGGCCATGCGCTATGGCGAGCCCTCGCTGGAAACCGTACTGACCCGCCTTGCCAGCCAGGGCATCGAGCAGGTCACCCTGGCGCCGCTGTATCCGCAGTTCGCCGACAGCACCACCACGACCGTGATCGAAGAGGCCAAGCGCGTGGTGCGCGAGCGTAAGTTGCCGATCCGTTTCGCCATCCTGCAGCCATTCTTCGACGATCCCGACTACCTCGACGCCCTGGCCGAGAGTGCCCGGCCTTATCTGCAGAAGGATTTCGATCACCTGCTGTTGAGCTTCCACGGCTTGCCGGAACGTCACATCCGCAAGCTGGTGAAGCACATCGACCCGAAGCACGACCTGCGTCGGCCTGACAGCGTGGGGGTCAGCGACGAGGTGCTGGCGCGCTGTTACCGCAGCCAGTGCCAGCGCACCGCCGAGGCGTTCGCTGCGCGCATGGGGTTACGGCCCGAGCAGTGGTCGGTGTCGTTCCAGTCGCGGCTCGGCAAGGACAAGTGGATTGAGCCCTACACCGAAGCGCGCCTCGACGAGCTGGCCGCTCAAGGCGTCAAGAAGCTGCTGGTGATGTGCCCGGCCTTCGTTGCCGACTGCATCGAGACCCTGGAGGAGATTGGTGATCGCGGCCGCGAGCAGTTCGTGGAAGCGGGGGGCGAGAGCCTGGAGCTGGTGCCTTGCCTGAACGACCACCCGGACTGGGCGGCGGCACTCAAGCGGCTTTGCGAGCGAGCCCCGCAAAGCATGGTGTAAGGCCACGCGCCCGGCTGCTGGAGCCGGGCGCGATGGTGCTCAGCGCTTAGATATCTGGCGCGTCGTCCGCGCTCTTCTTCTTCCAGCCATCGTTGCCCGGCAGGATCAGATTCAGGGCGATGGCGACGATGGCGCACAGGGCGATGCCCTTCAGGCCGAAGTCGTCCGGGCCGTCACCGGTGCCGATCAGCACGCCACCGATACCGAACACCAGAGTCACCGAGACGATCACCAGGTTGCGCGCCTCGCTGAGGTCGACGCTATGGCGGATCAGGGTGTTCATGCCTACCGCGGCGATGGAGCCGAACAGCAGGCAGAGGATGCCGCCCATCACCGGTACCGGAATGCTCTGCAGGATGGCGCCGAACTTGCCGATGAAGGCCAGGGTGATGGCGAAGATCGCCGCCCAGGTCATGATCTTCGGGTTGTAGGCCTTGGTCAGCATCACCGCGCCGGTGACTTCCGCGTAGGTGGTATTGGGCGGGCCGCCGAACAGACCGGCTGCCGACGTGGCCAGGCCGTCACCGAACAGAGTGCGGTGCAGGCCCGGCTTCTTCAGGTAGTTCTTGCCGGTGACGCTGCCCACCGCGATCACGCCGCCGATGTGCTCGATGGCCGGAGCCAGGGCCACCGGTACGATGAACAGAATCGCCTGCCAGTTGAAGGCCGGTGCGGTGAAGGCCGGCACCGCCAGCCAGGGCGCGTCGGCAACATGGCTGAGGTCGAGGGCGCCGAAGTAGATCGACAGGGCGAAGCCCACCAGAATGCCGGAGATGATCGGCACCAGACGGAAGATGCCGCGCCCGAAGACGGCGACGATCAGGGTGGTCAGCAGGGTCGGCATGGAAATCCACATCGCCGTGCTGTAGGGCAGCAGTACGCTGCCGTCACCGGCTTTGCCCATCGCCATGTTGGCGGCGATCGGTGCCATGGCCAGGCCGATGGAAATGATCACCGGGCCGATCACCACCGGTGGCAGCAGGCGGTCGATGAAACCGGTGCCCTTGATCTTCACGGCCAGGCCGAGAAAGGTGTAGACGAAGCCGGCCGCGACCACGCCGCCCATGGTTTCCGCCAGGCCGAACTGGCCCTTGGCGAGAATGATCGGGGTGATGAACGCAAAGCTCGACGCCAGGAACACCGGTACCTGACGGCCCGTGACGATCTGGAACAGCAGGGTGCCCAGGCCCGCGGTGAACAGTGCCACGTTGGGATCGAGGCCGGTGATCAGCGGCATCAGCACCAGGGCGCCGAAAGCCACGAAGAGCATCTGCGCACCGGACAGCACCTGACGCCACAACGGATCGTTGAATTCGTCGCGCATCGATCAGGCGTCCTTCTGCTTGGTGCCGAAGATCTTGTCGCCGGCATCACCCAGCCCGGGGATGATGTAGCCATGTTCGTTGAGACGCTGGTCGATGGAGGCGGTGTAGATCTTCACGTCCGGGTGGGCTTCGTTGACCGCCTTGATGCCCTCGGGCGCAGCGACCAGCACCATGGCGCGGATTTCCTTGCAGCCGGCCTTCTTCAGCAGGTCGATGGTGGCGACCATCGAGGCGCCGGTGGCCAGCATCGGATCGATGATCATCGCCAGACGCTCGTTGATTTCCGGTACCAGCTTCTCCAGGTAGGTGTGCGCCTGCAGGGTTTCCTCGTTGCGCGCCACGCCGACGGCGCTGACCTTGGCACCCGGAATCAGGCTGAGCACGCCGTCGAGCATGCCGATACCGGCACGCAGGATCGGCACCACGGTGATCTTCTTGCCGGAGATCTTCTCGACCTGCACGGGGCCTGCCCAGCCCGCGATCTCGTAGTTTTCCAGCGGCAGATCCTTGGTCGCCTCGTAAGTGAGCAGGGCACCCACTTCCTGGGCCAGTTCGCGGAAATTCTTGGTACTGATATCCGCGCGGCGCATGAGGCCGATCTTGTGGCGAATCAGCGGATGGCGGATCTCGAGGACTGGCATTGCGGGGTCTCCGGCAAAAATGGGCAAAAAACACGCTAGATTAAAGCATTGCACTGCGCTGTGGGCGCTGCGGATGTGGAACTTTTTACAATCGGCGAACAAGGGCCCTGCCACTGGTCGAGCGTATCCGTGGATGCTTGCGCCTCACCCGGCGGATGGGTAACGTTGCCGCCTTTTTTCTGACCCGGTGATCAGCTCTTGCGCCGGAGCCATCCATAACCGTGCGGATCGATGCCCGCAGAGCCAGGGTTCTGCCCACCATCGCCGCCAACGAGGACATGACATGCCCGCCGATCTCGCTCACATCCGCCAAGTAATGGCCGAAGCCGACTGCCTGTACAGCGAAGCCGAGGTGGAAGCCGCCATCGCCCGTGTCGCCGTGGCCATCAACGCCGAGCTGGCCGACCGCAACCCGGTGGTGTTCTGCGTGATGAATGGCGGGCTGATCTTCTCCGGCAAGCTGTTGACCAAGCTCGACTTCCCTCTGGAGGCGTCCTACCTGCACGCCAGCCGCTACCGCAACCAGACCAGTGGCGGCGAGCTGTTCTGGAAGGCCAAGCCGGAAGTCTCGTTCATCGACCGCGATGTGCTGATCATCGACGACATCCTCGACGAAGGGCACACCCTGGGCGCGATCATCGACTTCTGCCATCACGCGGGCGCGGCCAACGTGCACACCGCCGTGCTGATCGACAAGGATCACGACCGCAAGGCGCGCCCCGATCTCAAGGCCGACTACGTGGGCCTGCCGTGCGTCGACCGCTATATCTTCGGTTACGGCATGGACTACAAGGGCTATTGGCGCAATGCGCCGGGGATCTATGCGGTGAAGGGACTCTAAGCAGTCTGTGTGAACACTACTGCGCTCGGTCACACGGCCTGTAAGCCCCCGCTTATTCGCTGGCGCCTGATCGCCAGCTCTCGCAGATCGCCCGGGCGCGAGGCAGATCCCGGGCATAGCTCAGGCGGCCGTGGGCATTCTGCAGGCCGGCACGGCGCAGCTTCAGGCGCAGCGACGGCGAGGCACCGCTGACGATCAGGGAGATGCCGTGCTTGCGGTACTCCAGCACGATGCTGTGCAGTGCCGCGAGGGCGGTCATGTCGAGCATCGGCACGCCGCTGACGTCGAGAATCACCACCCGGATATGCGGATCGAGGCGGCGCAGGGCGCCCAGCGTGCGCTCCGCTGCGCCGAAGAACAGCGGGCCGCGAATGGCCAGGGCCTGTACATGCTCCGGCAGGTCACTCAGGGCCTGATGGCTGTGCCGTGGCAGGCTGCGCGTGTCGGTCAGTTCGCTCATGCGCTTGATGAACAGCCCGGCGGCCAGCAACAGGCCGACGCCGACCGCCAGCACCATGTCGAACAGCACCGTGAGCAGCAGGCAGGTCAGCAGCACCAGCACGTCGCTGCGTGGCGCGATGCGCAGGGTATGAGCCACATGATGGGCCTCGCTCATGTTCCAGGCCACCATCAGCAGCAGGGCGGCCAGCGCGGCCATCGGCAGGTAGCTGAACAGGGGAGCGAGAAACAGGATCGCCGCCAATACCACGGCCGCGTGAATGATGGCTGCCAGGGGCGAGCGGGCACCGGCTCTCACGTTGGCGGCGCTGCGGGCGATGGCCGCGGTTGCGGTGATACCGCCGAACAGTGGCGCGACCAGGTTGCCGATGCCCTGGCCGAGCAATTCGGCATTGGGGTCGTGCTTGCTGCCGGTCATGCCATCGGCGACTACGGCGCAGAGCAGTGATTCGATGGCTCCGAGCATGGCGATGGCGAACGCAGGAGCCAGCAACTGGCGGATCAGCTCGAAGGACAGAACCAGAGGCTGACCATCGGCGCCAGGCAGATGCCAGGGCCAGGCGAAGGTTGGCAGAAAGGGTGGAATGCCGGGGTAGCTGACGCCGTCGACGACGTAGCTGAAGCGTTCGCCCAGAGTCGCCACCGGCAGACCGCCTCGCTCCAGCAGCATGCCCAGCAGCGCACCGACCGTCAGTGCCACCAGATGCCCGGGGATGCGCGGCACCAGCCGTGGCCACAACAGCAACACGCCCAGGCAGGCCAACGCCACCAGACTGTCGCCCAGGTGGATGCCGGGCAGGGCCTGGAACAGCAGCTGCAATTGCTCCACGTAGTGGCTCGGCTGCCCGCTCAGTTGCAGGCCGAGCAAGTCCTTGATCTGCAGCGTGGCGATGACGATGCCGATACCGGCGGTGAAGCCGAGGGTGACCGGATAGGGCACGAACTCGATCAGGCGGCCGGCCTTGAGCAAGCCCAGGGCGATCAGGATCAGCCCGGCCAGCATGGTGCACAGCAACAGGCCGCCGATGCCGAACTGCCCGGTGATCGGCAGCAGAATCACCACGAAGGCTGCGGTGGGGCCGGAGATGTTGAAACGCGAACCACCACACAGGGCGATCAGCGGCGCTGCCACCAGCACGGTGTAGAGGCCGTGTTGCGGCGCCACGCCGACGGCGATCGCCAGGGCCATGGCCAGCGGGATGGCGATGATGCCCACCGTGAGGCCGGCGCTCAGATCGCCACGCAGGCTGGCCCAGGAGTAACCGCGCAGGCTCTGGCGACAAGCGGCGAACAGGGTGGGCATCGTGGCACTTCCTGGCAACGGGTGATGGTTCAGCGCAAGCCGCCGGGCCTTGGCGCGGTCGTGCTGATCGGTCAGTGGAACCTGATCATGCGCCAGTATAGGAGCGGGCGGGAGGAGTGGTTGTTGACTTAGGTCGCGTACCGCTCGCGTCAGGCGGGTGCTAGGGGCTGTGACAGATCCACACGACCGCCCTACGGGATGGACCGCCTGCGTTGAGCGTGTGCGGCGCCGGGGTTACACTGCCCGCCCCGTGTGGTCTGGTTTGCTGGAGTGAGCGATGCGTAAAGACAAGAAGCAGGTGATTGGCGACGAAGTGAGCGACGAGCAGATCAAGCTGTTTCTCGCCGTGGAACCGGCTGATGCCACGCCGCCCTCGCTGCACAAGCTGGTCAAGGCCTACCGTGGCCTGCGTGACCACGATTTCGAGCGTTTCGTGGGGTTCTTCGTCGAAGCCGGCTACGACCTTGATGCCAAGGATGCCGACGGTAACGACTTCGTCGCCCTGATCAGGGATCAGCGTCAGTCCGAACCTTACATCCAGGCGATCGAAGCCGCGCGCGGCTGATCGCTGGCGGGTGACGGTGTCCTGCCGCCACCCGTTCCGATCGACTGGCGGCTAATCGCCGCGTTTGCTGTCGATCCTGTTCAGACGGTTGCCCTCGAAACGCAGAAAGTAGTTCATGCCGTTGCGCGGGCCGTAATTCCATTCCTCTATCTGCACTTCATGGGTGAAGCCGTAGCTGTCGGTCTGGTCCTTGTAGCCGATGAACGCGCGGTTGTTCGGTTCGCCGCATTTGGACTGGACTTCGGCGGTACTGTCGCCGGTGCTCGCCAGCGCGTTACCGCAGCGCCAGGTCGCCGCGTTGGCGGTGCCGGCCAGAAGCATCAGCAGGGTGCAGGAGATCAGTGTCTTCATAGTCGTCATTGCTGGCGTTTGCGCTCGATGCGCGTCAGCCGGTTGCCCTCGAAAGTCAGGATGGTGAACATGCCGTTGCTGGGCTCGTAGGCCCATTCCTCGATATTCGTTTCGCGCCTGTCGTAGCCGCCCAGGGTGTAGCCGACAGGGTCGCGGAACGCCGGCTCGCCGCATTTCTGCATCACCTCGAAGGTGCGATCGCCGAGGTTCACCAGCTTGCTGCCGCAGCGCAGGGTGTCGGCCTGGCTCAGCAATGGGGCGGCGCAAAGCGCCAGCATCAGACCCAGTCGTTTCATGTCGTCACTCGCTGCCCAGGTGTAAGGGGGTGGCCACACGGCCGTCGTTCGCAGCCTCGCCGAAGCTGACGTCGAGCAGGTAGACGCGCTCGGCCGCCAGCTTGCCGCTATCGACCAGATAGGCCTTGATCGCCGCAGCGCGATCTTGAGCCAACTGGCGCAGCAGGCCACGGCTGTCGCTCCAGGATTCGAGCACGGCATCACGCAGGCGCACCGTGCGCTCGTCACTGTCGAGCTCGGCCCACTCGGCAGGCGGCTGCTGTTTCAGGCGTGCGCGGTAGATGCCTTCCAGCAGCGGAGCCTTCTCGTCCTCGGGCACGACCAGCAGGTCGGCGCTGGCCGGCACCTGATCGCCACGGCGCTGCATGATGCGATACAGATAGTCCTGATATTCGCGCTCCAGGCGTTGGGCGGCCATCAGCGGGCCGTCGCTGCTCTGTGCGCTGGCGCCTTCGATCTCCAGGCGCAGGGTCGGGCGTTCCTGCAGGGCGGTGGCGAGCACGTCGAGGGACGTCTTCGCCTGGCCGTCCAGCTCGTCGCTGCCGGCGGCGAAGACCACCGTGCTCAGGTCCATCTCGGCGCCACCGCTGACCAGCCCGCCGATGAACTTGAAGGGCGCCTGGGCGGCACGCAGCACCAGATTGCGCAGGGTCTGCCAGACGATCGGCATGACGCTGAACTGCGGGTTGTTGAGATCACCCTGCAGTGGCAATTCGATGGAAATCCGCCCCTGGGTGTCCTTGAGCAGGGCCACCGCCAGGCGGATCGGCAGGTCCACGGCGTCCGGGCTGTCGACCTTTTCGCCCAGCTGCAATTGTTCGACCAGCACCTTGTTCTCGGCATTCAGCTTGCCGTCATTGATGCGGTAGTGCAGGTCCAGATTCAGGCGGCCCTTGCGGATGCGGTAGCCCGCGAACTTGCCGGAGTAGGGCGTCAGGGTGGTCAGTTCGACCTGCTTGAACTGGGTGGCGATATCCAGGCTCTGCATCGGGTCGAAAGGCGTCAGGCTGCCTTTGATGCTGACGGGGGCGTAGCGGTCGACCTTGCCGCTGATATCCACGGGCGCCGGTTTGCTGCTGGTGCTGTCGAGGGTGCCGATGCGGCCATTGAGCTGCTGCACGGCGGTGGCGAAATTGGGCCTGAGGCTGAAGTCGGCGAAGTTGGCCGAGCCGTCCTTCAGGCTGACCTCGCCGATACGGATCGCCATCGGCTTCTCGGCGGCGGCCGAGGACTGCGCCTGGGCGGCATTGCCGGCAGGTTGCTTGATGATCAGGTCATTGACGTTGGTGGTCAGGTCTTCGTTGATGATGAAGCGTGCATAGGGCTGCTCCAGATCGACCCGTGCGATGTCCAGGCGCTCGCCATGGCGATAGTCGACGCCGCCCAGGTCCAGTTGCTTCCAGCGCAGCAGGTCGCGGCCCTTGAGGGTGTCGAGGGTGTGCAACTGGGTGATCTGGGCGGTGCCCTGAACACGCAGAGCCAGAGGTTCGGTTGCCGTGAGCTCGACGCCAAGATCGCTGCTCAACAGGCCGCTACGCAGTTCCAGGTGCACGAAGGGGCTGATGTAGGCCTGTGCCACACGCAGGTCGATATTGCGGGTGGCGACCTTCAGATTGGCGGTGGTCGGGCTCAGTTGCACCTGGCCCTCGGCCTGCAGCTTGCCCTGTTTGCCGACCCCGGTATCGAGCTTGAGCGCGAAGGGCGAGGTGCCGAGGCTGTCGAAGTTCTGCATGTCCAGATCGAGCGGGCCCAGCTCCACGGCGACTGCTTCGTTCGGCACGCGGTCGACGAGGTGGGCGTGGTAGTCGCGCAGTTGCACGTCCTTGACCTGCACCTGCCAGGGTTTGGCGGGCTGCTTGGCGGCTGGCTGTGCCTCGTCGCCAGCAGTGGTAGTGGCTTCTGGCTTCGGTGCATCTGCCACAGGCGCCGGCGTGGCGGCTTGCTGCGGTTTGCCGGCCAGGAGTTTCTGCCAGTCGAGTTCGCCATCGGCCTCGCGGGCCGCCCAGGCTTCCAGTTTCTGCCCGCGTACCTTGCCGATCACCACCTGCTGCTTGGCCAGGTCCAGAGAGGTTTCGCTGACTTCGAGGGAGTCCAGTTTCACCAGCGGCTTGCCGTCCGGCGCCTGCATGGCGAATGGCGCCACCTTGATGCGGGCGTCGCTGAGCAGCAGCTCGGTGCCGTCACGCAGGTTCAACCGGTAGTCGGTGGACAGGCTCACGACGCCTTTCTCCAGTACCAGCGGAACGGCGTCACGCACGTAGGGCCAGAACGCCTTCATCGGCTCGTCGGTGATCTTCAGGGTACCGCTGGAGCTGATCGGGCTCAGGCTCAGCTCGCCGCTCCAGTCGATACGGCCGCCAGCCGGGCCGGTGGCCACCAGGGTCATCTCGGCGTTGTCATCGGGCAGGGTGCTGAGGTTGCGCAGCTCGAGATTGAGGTCATCGTAATGGATGTCGATCGGCTCCTGCGGACGCAGGTCCTGGAAGTGCAGATTGCCGCCCAGCAGTTCGATGCGGTCGATGCGCAGGGGAAACGGCTCGCTGGCTTCTTCCGGCTGTTTCTCGCTGGCCGGCAGTTTGAACAGTTGCGCCAGGTTGAGGGTGCCGTCCTTGTCGAAACGCACTTCGGTGTGAGGCTTGACCAGCTTGACGTCGGCCAGGTGCAGGGCACCGCTCCACAGACTGTCCAGCTGCAGGTTCACGGCCAGGTGCTCGAAAGCGACCTGTTCCTTGCCGGGCGCCCCCAGGTGCAGCCCCCAGAGGTCCAGCTCGAGGGTAAAGGGGTTGAGCTGTAGCCGATCGAGCCGTGCAGGCTCGGTCGCATACTGTTCCAGCTGCTGATTGGCGATGCGCAGGGCAATGCCGGGCAGGATGAGGAAACCGATCAGGCTGTACAGGCCAATGGCAATCAGCAGAGCGGTGGCGGCGCGTCGCAATCCTTTGTGCATGGTCTTGCTTCATCTTCCTGGCGAGAGTGCCTTGGATTATGGCATGAGCCCTGGGTTCCGCGGCACGCCGCGCGGGCTCAAAAATGCAGGACGAGGGTTTTCAGCGGCGGGTTGCCATCGGTGGAGGGGAAGTCCGCGGCGGGTAGCAGTTGTTCATGCTCGCGCACCGGGCGCCCCAGTTTGCTGGCGCAGCGCAGCACCTGCTCGCGCCAATCGGCCATCGGCACTTTCGCCAGATTGTTGCAGCACACCAGGCTACCATGCTCGGCAGTGGCGAGAATCGCCGGTTTCAGCAGGCTCTGGTAATCGCGCAGCAGGTCGACCGTGCCGAAGGCGCTCTTGGCCCAGGCTGGCGGGTCGAGAAACACCAGATCGAACGGGCGCTGCTCGAGGCGTGGGTAACTCGGCAGCTTCTGGCCGCGGCGCGCGGCGATAGGCAAGCCGGCCCACTGGCGGATCGCCGGGAAGTAGTCCGACTGGACGAACTGCATGGCCGGCAACTGCGGGTTGAGCGCGCCATTTTCGCGACCGACCGCGAGGTTGCCCTCGGCGAAGTCGAGATTGACCACTTCCCGTGCGCCGCCCGCCGCGGCATTGAGGCCAACACCGCAGGTGTAGGCGAACAGGTTGAGCACGCTTTTCCCGGCGCTGTGGCGCTGGATCCAGCCACGGGCATTGCGCAGGTCGAGGAACAGCAGCGGATCCTGGCCCGCATGGCGGCCTCGCACGCGGTAATCGAGGCCCCATTCCCGACCCACCTGATCGGCCAGGGCTTCGTCGCTGGCACTGTAGACGGGGTCGCTGCGATCGACACGGGAGTTACCGCCGGAACGGTCGTTGTAGACCAGCAGCGTGTGCAGCCCGAGGGTTTCGTTGACCTGTTCGTGCAGCGCCAGCAGGTCGTCGCGGGTCAGCGTCTGGTGAAAGCTCTGCACCATCAACTGCTGGCCATAGCGGTCGACGGTCAGGCCGCCGGCGCCTTCCTGGCTGCCGTGGAACAGGCGATAGCAATCGGTCTGCTGTGCGTGCAGCTCGGCGATCAGGGCGTGGCGATTGGCAAGTGCGCTGCGCACTGCCTGGTCGAGAGACGGCATGTGCAGCGACTCGTGATAAGGGGCGCGCAGTCTACCACCCTCGCAATCAGTTCAACGCCTGCTGCGCATCGGTCCTGCTGCGTCGAGCAGATGCTCAGTAGGGTGGCAGGCCCATGCGTATCCGCGACTTGTGCAGCGAACCACTGCGTACCGCCCAGCGGATGATCGGTGCGATGGCGTGCACGCCGCTGCGGATCAGGCGGCTGCGCAGCGGTGTCATGCGCTGGTCGAGCATGCTCTGCGCCCAGCCCGGTAACAGGTCGATACCGGCTTGCAGGAACAACTGGCCAACGGGGGCTGCCAGCCTGCTGGGTGCCGGTGCGGCCAGCAGGATGCGCAGGATTTCCCGGGAGCGCTCGTCGCACAGCAATTGCTCGCGCATGCGCTCGAGGTAGGCCGCTATCTGCGCCCGGTTGCGCGGTACCTCGGCGGCCCCCAGGCGCTCGGCGACCAGGGCGATTTCTGCGTAGTAGCGATCCTGATCGGCTTCGCTCATGCGTGGATTCAGGTAGCGCAGGTGCGCCTGCAGGAAGCTGTACACCTCGGCCACATGCACCCAGGTGAGCAGATGCGGGTCACTGGCGGCATAGGGGCGGCCGTCCGGCGCGGTGCCAACCACGTGCAAATGAATGCGTTTGACCTTGTCGATCAGCCAGTCGGCGTCGTCGCGGCTGGCGAAGGTGGTGCCGGAAACGAACTGGCCGGTGCGGCGCAGGCGACCCAGCAGATCCTCGCGGAAATTGGAGTGGTCCCATACGCCGGCCAGGGCCAGTGGATGCAACGCCTGCAGCAGCAGGGCGCTGACCCCGCCAATGAGCATGCTGGTGAAGTCACCGTGGATGCGCCAGCACACCGAATCCGGGCCGAACAGGCCGGGATCGCCCTTGGGGTTCTCGAAATCGATCTGTCCCAGCGCGATGCCGCTGAGGCTGAGTACCTGGCTTTCTATACGACGGCGGATGACTTCCATGGCGCGAGCCTAAAGCGCCGGGCTGCGCGCCACAAGTCATGGTTCCGTTCGCGGTTGCCCCGGTTACCGCTACGCTGCAAGGCGATGGCCTTAGCCTGCGGTCGAGTGTGGCGATACCCGGGGAAATCGTCGTCAGGAATTGAGCCGCTCGGCCACCAGGCTGTCGACCACGGCCGGGTCGGCCAGGGTCGAGGTGTCGCCCAGGCTGTCCAGTTCGTTGCAGGCGATCTTGCGCAGGATGCGGCGCATGATCTTGCCTGAGCGGGTCTTCGGCAGGCCCGGTGCCCACTGGATCAGCTCCGGTTTGGCGAAACTGCCGATTTCCTTGCCGACCAGACTGAGCAGTTCCTTTTTCAGCTCGTCGCTTGGCTCGATGCCGTTCATGGTGGTGACGAAGGCATAGATGCCCTGGCCCTTGACGTCATGGGGGTAGCCGACCACAGCCGCTTCGGCCACGGCGTCGTGCAGCACCAGCGCGCTTTCCACCTCGGCGGTGCCGATACGGTGGCCGGAGACGTTGATCACGTCGTCGATACGCCCGGTGATCCACCAGTAACCGTCCTCGTCGCGGCGCGCACCGTCGCCACTGAAGTAGTAACCGGGGTAGGCGGTGAAGTAGGTCTCGAGCATGCGCTTGTGATCGCCGTAGACGCTGCGGATCTGGCTTGGCCAACTGGCCTTGATGGCCAGTACGCCCGCGCCGGGCCCCTCGATTTCCTTGCCTTGCTCGTCCAGCAGCACCGGTTGCACGCCGAAGAACGGACGGGTCGCCGAGCCGGGCTTGAGGTCGGTGGCGCCGGGCAGTGGAGTGATCATGATGGCGCCGGTCTCGGTCTGCCACCAGGTGTCGACGATGGGGCAGCGCTTTTCGCCGACCACGTTGAAGTACCACTCCCAGGCTTCCGGGTTGATCGGCTCGCCGACGCTGCCGAGCAGGCGCAGGCTGCTGCGTGAGGTCTTCTTCACCGGCGCTTCGCCTTCGCGCATCAGTGCGCGCAGTGCCGTCGGTGCGGTGTAGAAGATGTTCACCTTGTGCTTGTCGATCACCTGCCAGAAGCGCGAGGTGTCCGGGTAGTTGGGCACGCCTTCGAAGATCAGGCTGGTGGCGCCGTTGGCCAGCGGGCCGTAGACGATGTAACTGTGCCCGGTGACCCAGCCGACATCCGCGGTGCACCAGTAGATATCGCCATCGTGATAGTCGAACACGTACTTGTGGGTCATCGCCGCCTGCAGCAGGTAGCCGGCGGTGCTGTGCAGCACGCCCTTGGGCTTGCCGGTGCTGCCGGAGGTGTAGAGGATGAACAGTGGGTCTTCGGCGTCCATGGGCTCGGCGGGGCAGTCGGCGGCCACCTGTCGTACGGCCTCGTGGTACCAGAGATCGCGGCTCTCGTCCCACTCGATCGTGTTGTGGGTGCGCTCGACCACCAGCACGGTGGAGACGTTGGGGCAGTTTTTCAGGGCCTTGTCGACATTGCCCTTGAGGGGGATGAACTTGCCACCGCGCACGGCCTCATCGGCGGTGATCACGGTGCGGCAGTCGGCATCGAGAATGCGGTCACGCAGGGCATCCGGCGAAAAGCCGCCGAACACCACCGAGTGCACGGCGCCGATGCGGGTGCAGGCGAGCATCGCGTATGCGGCTTCCGGGATCATCGGCATGTAGATGCACACGCGGTCGCCCTTCTTCACGCCGCGTTGTTTGAGCACGTTGGCCAGCCGGCAGACCTGCTCATGTAACTGCCGATAGGTGATGCTGGCCGAATCCTTGGGGTCGTCGCCTTCCCAGATCAGCGCCACCTGATCGCCACGTTTGGCCAGATGGCGGTCGATGCAGTTGTGGCTGATGTTCAACTGGCCACCGGAAAACCAGCGAATGTCGCCCTTGCTCAGGCTGCCGCTGGAGACTTCATCCCAGGGTTTGAACCAGTCGAGAAAGGCCTTGGCCTGTTCGCCCCAGAACGTCTGCGGGTCGTCGACCGATTGGCGGTAGAGGCGCTGGTAGGCGGCGTCGTCGAGGTGAGCACGCTGGCGTGTTTCGTCGCTGACAGGGTGGCGGCTGATCGTGAACATGGCGGGGTACCCTTGTTGTTATATGTCCGCAATAGACACTAAGGGTAGCAGCCAAGTTTTACTGGTCGACCCCGACGAGGCCGAGAGTGACGCAAAGTGTTGCCGGCGCTCGCCGATGAGCGAGCGCCGGCAATCCATCAACCGCGATGGCGACCGCGGAAGTAGTTGATCAGCCCCTGGGTGGAGCCGTCCTCGGCGCTGCTTTGCTCGCTGCCGACCATGCGCGAATAGACGCCCTTGCCCAGCTCCTTGCCGAGTTCCACGCCCCACTGGTCGAAGGCGTTGATGCCCCAAATGGCGCTCTGGGCGAACACCTTGTGCTCGTACAGGGCCACCAGCGCGCCGAGGCGGCGGGGGCTGATGCGCTCGAGCACCAGGGTGTTGCTCGGCCGGTTGCCGGGGATCACCTTGTGCGGCGCCAGGCGCTGGATGTCGTCTTCGCCGAGGCCCTTGCCGCGCAGTTCCGCCTCGGCTTCCTCGCGGGACTTGCCGAGCATCAGGGCCTGGCTCTGCGACAGGCAGTTGGCGTAGAGCCACTGGTGGTGGTCGGCGACCGGGTTGTAGCTGACCACCGGAACGATGAAGTCCGCCGGAATCAGCTGGGTGCCCTGGTGCAGCAGCTGGTGATAGGCGTGCTGGCCATTACAGCCCACGCCGCCCCAGATCACTGGCCCGGTCGCGCCGCTGACCGGGCTACCGTCCTGGCGCACGCTCTTGCCGTTGGACTCCATGTCGAGTTGCTGCAGGTGCCGGGTGATGTTGCGCAGGTAATGGTCGTACGGCAGGATCGCCTGGCTCTGGGCGTCCCAGAAATTGCCGTACCAGATACCCAGCAAGGCCAGCAGGACCGGCATGTTCTGCTCGAATGGCGCGGTCTTGAAGTGCACATCCATGCTGTACGCACCGGCCAGCAGTTCCTTGAAGTTGGACATGCCGATGGACAGGGCGATCGGCAGGCCAATGGCCGACCACAGCGAGTAACGCCCACCGACCCAGTCCCACATCGGGAAGATGTTCTCTTCGCGGATACCGAACGCCACCGCGGCTTCGCGGTTGCTCGACACGGCGATGAAATGACGATACAGCTCGGCCTCGGAGCCGCCCTGAGCCAGGTACCAGCCGCGTGCGGCCTGGGCGTTCTTGAGGGTTTCCAGAGTGCCGAAGGACTTCGATGAAACGATGAACAGGGTGGTTTCGGCCTGCAGCTTGGCCGACAGCTCGTGGAATTCGCTGCCGTCGATATTGGCCAGGTAGTGGCAGCGCACGCCGCGCTGGGCGAAGGGCAGCAGTGCCTCGGAAACCAGCTGCGGGCCGAGAAAGGAGCCGCCGATGCCGATGTTCACCACATCGGTGATGGGTTTTTCGGTGTAACCGCGCCACAGGCCGTTGTGGATGCGCCCGACCAGCTCGGTCATCTGCTGCAGTACCCGCTGCACCTGTGGCATCACGTCGATGCCGTCGACCAGCACCTTGTCGCCGAGCGGCCGACGCAGTGCGGTATGCAATGCCGGGCGACCTTCCGAGGCATTGAGCTTCTCGCCGTCGAACATGGCGCGGATCGATTGCTCCAGGCCGGCTTCGCGGGCCAGCGCCATCAACAGCGAGACGGTCTCGTCACTGGCCAGGTTCTTCGAATAGTCGAGAAACAGGCCACAACTGCTCAGGGAAAACTGCTCGAAACGCTGCGGGTTGCCAGCGAAGGCGTCGCGCATGCTGAAGTGCTGCATGGCCTGGCGATGCTGCTGCAACGCCTGCCAGGTAGGGAGGGCGAGAACATCGAGCGGCTGTTGGTAATACGCCATGGGGCTTCCTTGTTGGGGCATTGGGTTGGGCAGACTTCAGCGAGGGTGGTACATACCAAAAAGCCCGGATGATCGTCCGGGCTTTCGAGTGTATCCGGGTTTTCAGGCCCGGTGCAGGTGGCCGTCAGTAGCCTTGATCAAGGGTGAAGCTCAGGTTGTCGATCAGCCGGGTATTACCCAGGTAGGCGGCCACCAGCACGACCAGCTCGCGGTCGCCTGGGCCGAGCTGGCGCAGGCTCTGTGCTTCGCGCACTTCCAGATAGTCGGCACGCAGCCCTGCATCGGCATGCTGGCGCTGCGCCTGGGCGATCAGGGCCGGCAGGTCGCGCTCGCCAGCCTGGATGGCCTGGGCGATGTGCTGCAGCGAGCGGTACAGAACCGTGGCGGTTTCGCGCTGCTCATCGCTCAGATAACCGTTGCGCGATGACAGGGCCAGGCCGCTCTCGGCGCGCACGGTGGGTTCGCCGATGATCTGGATGGGCATGTTGAGGTCGCGCACCATGGTGCGGATCACCGCCAGTTGCTGGAAGTCCTTCTGGCCGAACACCGCCAGATCGGGCTGTACCATGTTGAACAGTTTGGTGACCACGGTGGCGACGCCCTCGAAGTGGCCAGGGCGGCTGGCACCGCAAAGGCCCTCGGACACGCCCGGCACGCTGATGCGGGTCTGCTCGCCCATGCCGCCGGGGTACATCTCTGCGACGTCCGGGTGGAACAGCAGATGGCAGCCAGCGTCGACCAGGCGCTGCTGGTCGGCCTGGAGCGTGCGCGGGTACTTGTCGAGGTCTTCGGAGGGGCCGAACTGCATCGGGTTGACGAAGATGCTGGCGACCACGAAGTCGCTGCGTTGCGCGGCCTTTTCCACCAGTGCGGCGTGGCCGGCGTGCAGGTTGCCCATGGTCGGCACCAGGCCGATCTGCTTGCCTTCGGCACGGGCCTGGGCAACGGCAGCGCGCAGCTCGCGCACGGTCTTCACGGTGTTCATGCGGAGAATCCGTGTTCGGCGGCCGGGAAGCTGACGTCCTTCACGGCTTTCACATAGGCCGCGATGGCGTCTTCGATACCGGCCTGGCCATCCATGAAGTTCTTCACGAACTTGGCCATGCGGCCAGTCAGGGACACCCCGAGCATGTCGTGCAGCACCAGTACCTGGCCGTCGGTCTGCGGGCCGGCACCAATGCCGATAACCGGTATCTTCACGGTACGGCTGATCTCGCCCGCCAGGTCGACCGGTACGCATTCGAGCAACAGCATGGCCGCACCCGCCTGCTCCAGCGCGATGGCGTCGGCAACCATCTGCCGGGCCTGTGCCTCCTGACGGCCCTGCACCTTGTAGCCACCGAGAATATTCACGGTTTGCGGGGTCAGGCCCATATGTGCGCACACCGGCACACCACGTTCAGCCAGGCGCGCGATGGATTCGGCCAGCCAGGCGGTGCCTTCGATCTTGACCATGTGAGCACCCGCCTGCATCAAGGCGCCGGCATTTTGCAGGGCTTGATCCACGGTGGCGTATGCCATGAAGGGCAGGTCGGCGACGATCAGCGCACCGCGGTTGCCGCGTTTGACGCTGGCCGTGTGGTAGGCCATGTCGTTGACGCTGACCGGTAGCGTGCTGTCATGCCCCTGCAGCACCATCCCAAGGGAGTCCCCGATCAGCAGCACTTCTACGCCTGCCTGCGAGCTGACCTTGGCGAAGGTGGCGTCGTAGCAGGTCAGCATGGTGATCTTTTCGCCCTTCTGCTTGAGCGCTTGCAGGGTGGTCAGGGTTACATCAGGCATGAACGTATCCTCACTCGGAACCTGTGCGGGCCTGTTGAATGCAGGCTCTCGTGGAGCAGGTTCTTTCTGGCATCGAAGAGGCAGCTAGGCTGCTTCAATGTGGCCTGTTTGGCGGCCCTTTTTGCTCCGGCATGGGGCAATGGGTGGCTATAGTCCCGATGGCGGGGGGGCAAGTCAATCGAATGTGTTACCGCGCTGTTACGTCGTTACCGCCAGCGGCAGAACCACCTGCTTCAGGGCGTCAGGCGTTCCAGGCCCTCGAAGGGGCAGGCCGCCAGCAGTGCGCCGAGGGAGCGGCCATCGGGCAACTCCAGGCCGGCAGCGATTTCCGCGAGTGGGTAGAGCACGAAGGCCCGCGCGTGCATGTGGTAGTGCGGGACGCGCAGTCGTGGCTCGTCGATCAGCCGCTCGCCGAACAGCAGGATGTCCAGGTCGAGCGTACGTGGGCCCCAGCGTTCGTGGCGTTCGCGGCCCTGACCCCGTTCGATGGCCTGCAGCGCATCGAGCAGCTGCAGCGGCTGCAGATCGGTGTCCAGCGCCGCGACGGCATTGGTGTAGCGCGGCTGGCCGGGGAGCAGCGAATCGCTGACATAGAAGGAAGAAACCGCCGCGAGGCGGGTATCTGGCAGGTGCTCGAGCGCGGCAAGCGCCTGGCGCAACTGCTCGGCCGGCTCGGCGAGGTTGCTGCCCAGACCGATATGGACACGTTCCATGCTTAGTCGGCTGCGCCGCCGCCCTGAGGGCTGCGCTTGCGCTTGTTGCCGCCGCTGCGGCGGCGCTTGCGGGGCGCGCCTGGTGCGTCGTCCTTGCTGGACAGGTCGCGGATCATCACCCGGCGGTCGCTGTCGCTGGCGTCCTGGTAGTCCGTCCACCAGTCGCCGAGGCCGCCAGTTTCCTCGCCCGCGCTCTCGCGCAGCAGCAGGAAGTCGTAACCGGCGCGGAAGCGTGGGTTTTCCAGCAGCAAATCGGCGCGCTTGCCGCTGCGTCGTGGCAGGCGCTCCTGCATGTCCCAGATCTCGCGGATCGGCAGGGTGAAGCGTTTCGGCACGGCGATGCGCTGGCACTGCTCGGCGATCAGTTCGTGAGCCGCTTCCTGCATGGCCGGAATGGCCGGCATGCCGCGCTCCTGGAGGCGAATCACCCGAGCCGGCAGCGCTGGCCAGAGCAGCGCCGCGAACAGGAAAGCGGGGGTGACCGGCTTACCCTGGTGGATGCGCAGATCGGTGTTGTCCAGGGCGTTGCGGATCAGTGTGTCGGTGTATTCCGGGTTCTGTCTCAGCGCCGCGGCGCTGGCCGGGAACAGCTGGCCGAACAGGCCGTAGTCCACCAGCAGGTCATAGGTGTAGATGGCGTAGCCGCTGAGAAACAGCTTGAGCACTTCGTCGAACAGGCGAGCGGCGGGAATGCCCCCCAGCAGGTGAGCCAGGTCATAGATGGGATCGGCGCTGTGCTTCTCGATATCGAAGTCCAGCTTGGCGGCGAAGCGCACGGCACGCAGCATGCGCACCGGATCTTCCTGATAACGCTGCGTGGGGTTGCCGATCAGCCGCACCAGGTTGTTGCGGATGTCGTGCATGCCATTGGCGTAGTCGAGAATCCGCTCGGATACCGGATCGTAGTACAGCGCATTGATGGTGAAGTCGCGGCGCTGGGCGTCGTCCTCCAGGGTGCCGTAGACGTTGTCACGCAGAATGCGGCCGCTCTCGTTGCGCGAGGACTGGTTGGTATCCTCTTCCTCTTCACCCTGCGGGTGGTTGGCGCGGAAGGTGGCGGTCTCGATGATCTCGCGGCCGAAGTGCACGTGGACCAGCTTGAAGCGGCGACCGATCACCCGGGCATTGCGGAATTCACCCCTGACCTGCTCCGGGGTAGCGCTGGTGGCGACGTCGAAGTCCTTGGGCTCGATGCCCAGCAGCAGATCGCGTACGCAGCCACCGACCAGATAGGCCTCGTAGCCTGCATTCTGCAGACGCTCGACCACGCTGATCGCGTAGCGGCTTATCTGCCCACGCTGGATCGGGTGCTGGTTGTTGTTCAGCACGTGCGGCGTACTGTGAGGCTGGTGAGCGCGGCGCAGCGGCGAACGAAGGGACTTGAACAGCTTTTTCAGCATGGAGAGCACTGTATGACGAAATGAATGGCCAGAATAATGTAAAGGCGCAGAAATAGCGCGGATTCTAGCATTGAGTCGCGGATGGGTGTAAGCGGGGGAGGGAGGGCAGGCCGGGGCACAAGCTACTGGGGGAGCCGAAGCTCCCCCACAAATGTTGCTATGCGTTTTTCTTGTTATGCGGGCTTGTTGTTCTTGTTCGATCGCCCGTTCCGGAATCCATGCCGTCCGGAAAACCTCCCGTATCGGGAGCAAGAGCAAACGGATTACTTTGGATGCTGACGCTACCTCGGGTCTCTGACCCAACCAGAACCGGTGCTGTCTATCGACAGTTTTATTGTTCTCTATCTGGTTACGGGGCAAGGCCCCATGAGGAAATCCTCTCCAAAAGAATCAGTTAGCTGCGTCTCCTGCCGTCTTGTTCTTATTGTGCTGGAGTCGTTTCGTCTTATTTTTATTGTCGTTGGTCATGCTTGTTATTGTTGTTGTGCGAGAGATAAAGCATTCCGCGTGCCAGTTTTTATTTTTCCTTTAAAAACAATAATTTAGGTTTTTTGACTTTTGCGAGGGCAAAAAAAAGCCGGGATTCCGTTACCGTAAACCCCGGCTTTGTTACGTGCTTCGCTCGGTGCGGTAACAGCCGAGCTAGACGCTATTCGCTGGTAACGCTCGACTTGCGCCGCGGAATGCCCAGGCGCTGGCGACGTTCCCACAGGCACTTGCGGCTGATGCCCAGTTTGCGGGCCAGTTCGGTCTCGGTCATGTGGTCCTGATGCTCGAGTACGAAGTGCTGGAAGTAGTCTTCCAGCGAAAGATCCTCGCTGGGGTCCTGGCTGGTGCCATTGACCGCTCCGCTCTGTGGCGGCAGGCCCATGAACGCATCGTCGTCGAGGTCTTCCAGCTCGATGTCGATACCCAGCAGGTCGGCATTGATGGTGCTGCCGTCGCAGAGGATCACCGAGCGCTCGATGGCGTTCTCCAGTTCCCGCACGTTACCCGGCCAGCTGTAGTGGTGGATGGCCTGTTCCGCGTCGGGGCCGAAATGCAGGTCGGTGCGCCCCATGCGGGTGGATTGGCGCAGCAGGAAGGCGCGGGCGATTTCCAGCACATCGCTGCCGCGCTCGCGCAGTGGCGGCAGTTTCAGGGCGATGACGTGCAGCCGGTAATAGAGGTCTTCACGGAACTGGCCGGTTTTCGACAGGGTTTTCAGGTCGCGGTGAGTCGCCGCGATCAGGCGCACGTCGACCTTCTGCGACTGCACCGAGCCGACCCGACGTATCTCGCCTTCCTGCAGAACGCGCAGCAGGCGCGCCTGGGCTTCCAGGGGCAGTTCGCCGATTTCATCGAGAAACAGGGTACCGCCGTCGGCGGCCTCCACCAGGCCGGCGCGGCTGGCGCTGGCACCGGTGAATGCGCCCTTTTCATGGCCGAACAGCTCGGATTCGATGAGGGTTTCCGGGATCGCCGCGCAGTTGACCGAAATCAGCGGGGCCTTGGCGCGCTTCGACAGGTTGTGCAGCGCCCGGGCGACCAGCTCCTTGCCGGTACCGGATTCGCCCTGCACCAGCACGTTGGAGTCGGTGGGGGAGACCTTGCGGATCTTGCTGTACAGCTCCAGCATCGCCGGGCTGGAGCCGATGATGCCGATTTCGCCATTGGCGGCCTTGTCGCTCTTTTCCGCGCCGCGTGTTGCGGCCGGAGCGTTCCCTGCCTGGCTGCGTACCGCCTGACGATCACGCAGGATGCGCGCCACGGCTTGCAACATCTCGTCATGATCGAAGGGTTTGGCGATGTAATCGACAGCGCCCATTTTCATCGAGTCGACCGCCGAGCGCAGGCTCGCATAGCTGGTCATGATCAGCACCGGAGCGCCCTGGGCGAGCTTGATCAACTCGGTGCCCGGTGCGCCAGGCAGTCGCAGGTCACTGACCACCAGATCGAACCCCGGGATGTCGAAGCGCTCCTGGGCTTCCTGTACCGAACCGGCCTCGCTGACCTGGTACTGGTTGCGTTCGAGCAGGCGACGCAGGGCAGAGCGGATGATGGTTTCGTCTTCGACGATCAGGATATGAGGCATTTAATCGAATTCTCTCGACGGTCTCGGAACCTGCTTCCCGGTGCTGTAGCCAAGCTGGGCCACGCGCATCGCCAGGAATGCGGTTCTTCGGAATTTAGGTCGCCAGTGGCATTGCCTCGATGTGCCGCGGCAGCGTTACCCGGATGCGGGTGCCACGTTGCTGCTCGGGGTCGATCGGGCTGTCGATTGTTATCTGGCCATAATGCTCTTCCACGATGGAATAGACCAGCGCGAGGCCGAGTCCGGTTCCCTTGCCGGGGTCCTTGGTGGTGAAGAACGGCTCGAACAGCCGGTCCATCACGCCCTTGGGAATCCCGCTGCCTTCGTCCTCGACGATCAGGTCGACGGTGTGTTCCGACGCTTCGCTGCGCACGCGAATGGCACCGCCAGCTGGCGAGGCGTCGCGAGCGTTGCTCAGCAGGTTGATCAGCACCTGGGCGAGGCGCTGTGGATCACCGTGTGCCCAATGATCGGGCTTGCACAGGTTGAAGAATTGCACGTCCACACTGCGCCGGTTAAGCGCCAGCAGACCAATGGCTTCCTGAGCGATTTCGGCCAGGCAGACCGGCTCGTCGGCTTGCTGATGGCTACCCGAGTGGGCGAAGTTCATCAACGAGTGGACGATGCGCGTGACCCGCTTGGTCTGCTCGAGAATCTGCGCGCTGATTTCGGTCAGTTCGCCATCGCCTTCACGTTCTTCGCGCAGGTTTTGCGCGAGGCAGGCGATGCCGGTGATCGGGTTGCCGATTTCATGGGCCACGCCGGCGGCGAGGCGACCGATACTGGCCAGGCGCTCGGAGTGCACCAGCTTGTCTTCGAGCATCTGGGTTTCGGTCAGGTCCTCGACCAGCAGCACCAGGCCACTGTTACCCGGTGCCAGCGGCTCGTCGATGGCCGCCTTGTGCAGGTTGAGCCAACGGATCTGGCCGTCCAGCGCCAGGCGCTGCTTGTGCAGGTGTTCGTCGGGAATCTCGATGAAGCGTTGCAGCAGGTCACGCCAGGGCTCGCCAAGGGTCGACAGGCGAGAACCGACGATGCGCTGTGCGGGAATTTCGGTGAGTTCTTCCATGGCCTTGTTCCACATCAGGATCTCGTGATCCTTGGCCAGGGAGCAGACGCCCATCGGCAGTTCCTGCAGGGTCTGGCGGTGATAGCGGCGCAGGGCATCGAGTTCCGCGGCGAGGCCGGTGAGGCGCGAGTGATAATCCTCGAGGCGGCTCTCGATGAAGTGGATGTCCTCGGTCACGTAGCTTTCGCTACCGGACTTGTAGGGCAGGAAGGACTCGATGATGTCCTGGGCCACGCTCGGTCCCATCAGCCCGGACAGGTTGGCTTCCAGGCGATCGCGCAAGCGACGCAGCGCATAAGGGCGGCTTTCGTCGAACGGCAGATGCAGGTCGCGCAGGGCCTGTTCAACTTCACGCTGGGCGGTCTTGGCACCCAGCGGCTTGGCCAGCTGGGTGGCGAATTCCTGGGGCGACAGCGCCAGCAGCTCCCGGCGCTGTGGGCGACGCACGTTGTCCACGGCGCAGGCTTCCGCGGCGCTGTCCTCTTCCGGGCTCGAGTCGGTGAACACCGAGACCAGGGTGAACACCAGCACGTTGGTGGCCAGCGAGGCGATGGCCGCCATGTGCCAACTGCTGTCATCCAGCACGTAGACCAGGTCCAGAATCGGCACGTAGAGGCCGGGCAGGGTGCCCAGCAGCGGCATCAGCATGCTGACCGACCACACGCCGATGCCCGCCAGCAGACCGGCGATGAAGCCGCGGCGGTTGGCGGTCGGCCAGTACAGTACCGAGAGCACGCCGGGCAGGAACTGCAGGGTGGCGACGAAGGACACGATGCCCAGGTTGGCCAGATCCTGCTGGGCGTCGAGCAGGTTATAGAAGCCGTAGCTGGCGAGGATGATGGCGACGATCAGCGCGCGGCGCGTCCATTTCAGCCAGCGGTAGATATTGCCCTCGGCCGGTGGCTGGTAGAGCGGCAGCACCACGTGGTTGAGCAGCATGCCCGACAGCGCCAGGGTGGTGACGATGATCAGGCCGCTGGAGGCGGACAGACCGCCGATGTAGGCGATCAGCGCCAGGGTCGGGCTGTCCACGGCGATACCCAGGCCGAGGGTGAAGTACTCCGGGCTGGTGGTCGAGCCCAGGCGCAGGCTGGCCCAGAGAATCAGCGGCACGGCCAGGCTCATCAGCAGCAGGAACAGCGGCAGGCCCCAGCTGGCACTGACCAGGGCGCGCGGGTTGAGGTTCTCGGTGAAGGTCATGTGGTACATGTGCGGCATGACGATGGCCGAGGCGAAGAACACCAGCAGCAGGGTGCGCCACGGGCCTTCCTGCAACGGCGTGTGCAGGCTGGCCAGCGCCGCCTGGTTGAGCACCAGCCATTGCTCGAGCTCGCGCGGGCCGTCGAATACCGCGTACAACGCATACAGACCGATGGCGCCCATGGCCAGCAGCTTGACCACCGACTCGAAGGCGATGGCGAACACCAGGCCTTCGTGCTTTTCCCGGGTCGCCAGGTGGCGGGCGCCGAACAGGATGGTGACCAGAATGAACAGGCCGCAGAACGCCAGGGCGATCTGTGGCTGCACCGGTTCCCGGGTGAGGATGCCGATCGCATCGGTGACCGCCTGGATCTGCAGGGCCAGCAGCGGCAGCACGGCGATCAGCATGCACAGCGTGCTCAGCGCGCCAGCCCAGGTGCTGCGAAAGCGAAACGCGAACAGATCGGCCAGCGACGACAGCTGATAGGTACGGGTGATGCGCAGGATGGGGTAGAGCAGCACCGGCGCCAGCAGGAATGCCCCGGTCACGCCCAGGTAGCTGGCCAGGAAGCCGTAGCCGTACTGGTAGGCCAGGCCGACGGTGCCATAGAAGGCCCAGGCGCTGGCGTACACGCCCAGCGACAGGGTATAGGTCAGCGGGTGACGAATCAGCCGGCGCGGAATCAGGCCGCGGTCGGCGCACCAGGCGACACTGAACAACACGAGCAGGTAGGCGGCGCTGACCGCCATCAACCCGCTGAGGCTAAAGCTCGTCGGCATCACGTTGGCTCTGCGAGTGGAGTTGAACGGCGGTGGGCGGGCAACCCCGCATCAGGTCAGAGCTCGTCCGCATCGCGCTGGCTCTGCAGGATGAAGGTCACCACGATGAGGATCAGCCACAGCATGTAAGGCCGGTACCAGGCGCCGTTGGGGTCGATCCACCAGTCCATGATGGCGGGCGAGAACAGGTAGATGCCCACTACCAGGATCAGAACCAATCGATAGATATACATGCCGCGTCTCGCTACTGAGTGTGCCGATGGTAACGGAAGCGCACTGCGCTGGCTAAGGTGCTGTTATGGTGCGTGATGTTCGTTGTGGGGCGTGGCATGCCCCATGCTGGGGCCAAGTCTTCGCCGAGCTGTTCGCTGCGCCGCCTCAGACCGGCGCTGGCACAAGTCTTGCGCCGTTATCTCCATCGCCCAGGCTTGCAGGAGGCCCGCCGTGTCGATTCATGTCGCGTTGCACCACGTTACTCATTATCGCTACGACCGTGCCGTCAATCTGGGGCCACAGATCATTCGCTTGCGCCCGGCCCCCCACAGCCGCACGCGGATCCTTTCCTACTCCCTGAGCGTCGAGCCGGGTGAGCACTTCATCAACTGGCAGCAGGACCCCCAGGGCAACTACCTGGCGCGCCTGGTATTCCCGGAAAAGACCCGCGAGTTGCGCGTCGAGGTGGATCTGGTCGCCGAGATGGCGGTGTTCAACCCGTTCGACTTCTTCCTCGAGCCCTATGCCGAGCAGATTCCCCTGACCTACACCGCCGGCGAGCAGCGCGAGCTGGCGCCGTATCTGGTCAAGCTGCCGGGCGAGGCGCGCTTCAACGAGTACCTGGCGAGCATCGATCGTACGCCAAAGGCCAGTGTGGATTTCCTGGTCGCCCTGAATCAGCGTCTGGCCGCCGATATCGATTATCTGATCCGCATGGAGCCGGGCGTGCAGACGCCCGAGCAGACCCTGGTCAATGCTTCGGGCTCGTGCCGTGATTCATCCTGGCTGCTGGTCCAGCTGTTCCGTCACCTGGGCCTGGCCGCACGTTTCGTGTCCGGCTATCTGATTCAGCTCAGTGCCGACGTCAAATCCCTGGATGGCCCGTCGGGCACCGAGGTGGATTTCACCGACCTGCACGCCTGGTGCGAAGTGTACCTGCCAGGCGCCGGCTGGATCGGCCTCGACCCCACCAGCGGGCTGTTCGCCGGTGAAGGTCACATTCCCCTGGCCTGTAGCCCGGAGCCCTCGTCGGCAGCGCCGATCAGCGGGGCGGTGGACGACTGCGAAAGCGAGTTCAGCCATGAGATGCGCGTGGAGCGTATCTGGGAAGCGCCGCGGGTCACCAAACCCTACACCGACAACCAATGGCGCGACATCGTCGACCTGGGCCGCCGTGTCGACGACGACCTGCAGGCCGCCGACGTACGCCTGACCATGGGCGGCGAGCCAACCTTCGTCGCCCTCGATTACCCGGATGACGCTGAATGGAACACCGCGGCTCTGGGGCCGAACAAGCGCCGTTTGGCCACGGATCTGTTCCTGCGCCTGCGTGAGCACTACGCGCCAACTGCCCTGGTGCATTTCGGCCAGGGCAAGTGGTACCCGGGCGAGCAGCTGCCGCGCTGGTCGCTGAATGCCTTCTGGCGCCGCGATGGTCAGCCGGTCTGGCGTAACGCCGAGCTGCTGGCCGATGAAGGGCGCGACTATGGCGCCGATGCCGACACGGCCGCGCGCTTTCTCGCCAACCTGGCCGAGCGCCTGGGCGTCGATGCGGCTCACCGCTTTCCGGCTTTCGAAGACGGTCTCTATTACCTGTGGCGTGAGGGGCGTTTGCCCGACAACGTTTCTCCTGAAGACGCCCGCCTGGCCGACCCACTGGAGCGCGAGCGCCTGCGCCGGGTATTCGAGCAGGGCCTCGATCGGGTGATCGGGCATGTCCTGCCGCTGGCCCGCGATACCCGCCGTGCTGGCTGGCGCAGTGGCTCCTGGTACCTGCGCGATGAGTATTGCCGTCTGGTACCCGGCGATTCGGCCCTGGGCTATCGCCTGCCGCTGGATTCCCTGCCCTGGGTCAAAGCCGAGGAATTCCCCTACGTGACGCCAGCGGACCCGTCTCAGGTATTCGCGCCGCTGCCAGCCTCCGCCGAGTTGCAGTACCAGGCGCGCGGCGTCTGGAATGGCAGCCGAGGCAATGCGCCAGCCAAACCCAAACGCGGTCAGTCGGCAGCCGACGTGGTGCGCACGGCATTGTGCGCCGAGCCTCGCGATGGCCGGCTGTACCTGTTCATGCCGCCGCTGAGTGACCTCGAGGATTACCTGGAGCTGGCCGCCGCCATCGAGGACACCGCTGCCGAACTGGATTGCCCGGTGCTCCTCGAGGGGTACGAGCCGCCTAACGACCCGCGACTGCAGTTCTTCCGGGTGACCCCGGACCCTGGCGTGATCGAGGTGAATATCCACCCGGCGGCCAGTTGGGACGAGCTGGTCGAACGCACCGAGTTCCTCTATGAACAGGCGCGTCAGTGCCGCCTGAGCAGCGAGAAGTTCATGATCGATGGCCGCCACACCGGTACCGGCGGCGGCAACCACTTCGTTCTCGGTGGCGCCACACCTGTGGATTCGCCCTTCCTGCGCCGCCCCGATCTGCTGCGCAGCCTGATCAGCTACTGGCACAATCACCCGTCGTTGTCCTATCTGTTCTCCGGGTTGTTCATCGGTCCGACCTCCCAGGCGCCCCGGGTCGACGAGGCGCGCAACGATGCCCTCTACGAGCTGGAAATCGCCTTCGCACAGATGCCCGAGCCCGGTCGCGAGTGCCCGCCGTGGCTGGTCGACCGCCTGCTGCGCAATCTGCTGGTCGATGTCTCCGGCAATACCCACCGTGCCGAGTTCTGCATCGACAAGTTGTATTCCCCGGATTCGGCCTCCGGGCGTCTTGGTCTGCTCGAGCTGCGTGCCTTCGAAATGCCGCCGCACGCGCAGATGAGCCTGGCCCAGCAGTTGTTGCTGCGGGCGCTGATCGCGCGGTTCTGGAAGGAGCCTTACCGGCCCGCACGCCTGGTGCGCTGGGGTACCGAACTGCATGACCGCTTCCTGCTGTCGCACTTCGTCGAGCAGGATTTTGCCGATGTGCTGCAGGAACTGACCACCTTCGGTTACCGCCTGCGCGCCGACTGGTTCGCACCGCATTTCGAGTTTCGCTTCCCCAAGGCCGGCGACTTCAACGTCAAGGGCATCGATCTGGAGCTGCGTCAGGCGCTGGAGCCTTGGCATGTGCTGGGCGAAGAGGGCGCGGTGGGCGGTACGGTGCGTTATGTCGACTCGTCCCTCGAGCGGATGCAGGTCAAGGTCAATGGCCTGACCCCGGATCGTTACGTGCTGACCTGCAATGGCGTGCCGGTCCCGCTGCGAGCGACCGGCAAGGTCGGTGAGTTCGTCGCCGGGGTGCGCTTCCGTGCCTGGCAGCCCGCGGCCTGTCTGCAGCCGACCATCGGCGTGCATGCGCCGCTGATTTTCGACCTGGTGGATACCTGGATGAACCGCTCCATCGGCGGATGCCAGTATCATGTCGCCCATCCCGGTGGGCGAAACTATGACAGCCTGCCGGTGAACGCCTATGAGGCGGAAAGCCGGCGCCTGGCGCGCTTCTTCCGCCTTGGGCATAGCCCGGGTAAACGGGCTGCGCTGACGCCAAGCAGTAATCAGGAGTTGCCAACGACCCTGGATCTGCGCCGCATCTGAGAACCTGCGCAACGTCGGCTGCGCGCCGACGCTGCGGCGTTAAAAACAGCTCAGGAGTGCGCATGTACACCAGTACACTCCGCTTCCTGGCCTGTTTTTGGGGGCGCCAAGCCCTTGCCGTGCTCTAGCTCGCGCGATGTTGAGTGGGTTCTACTGGCGCAGGTTATGCTTTCACCGTGCAACGCCTACGCTAAGCCTACGACAAGACGTCACCAAGAATCACCGAGACATTGATGCCTGACCTGCTCGCCGATTACCCGTCCAACGATGGGGCCTACGATGAACTGCTCGATGCCAGCGGGCAGGTTCGCCCGCATTGGCGCAGGCTGCTGACCCAACTGCAGCGCAGCCGCCCGGCACAGCTGCAGCAGCGTCAGGCCATGCTGACCCGACAGATTCAGGAGAATGGCGTTACCTACAACGTGTACGCCGATCCCGATGGTGCGGATCGCCCCTGGGAACTGGACCTGCTGCCCAATCTGATTCCCGCGGCCGAGTGGCAGACCATCGCTGCCGGCGTGGCCCAGCGTGCGGCGTTGCTCGACAAGGTACTGGCCGACCTTTACGGCCCTCAACAGCTACTGGCCGACGGCCTGCTGCCGCCGGAGCTGGTCTTCGGCCACGAGAACTTTCTCTGGCCCTGCCAGGGCTTGCAGCCGCCAGGCGGTACCTTCCTGCATGTGTATGCCGTGGATCTGGCGCGGGCACCCGATGGCCGCTGGTGGGTCACGGCCGATCGTACCCAGGCGCCCTCCGGGGCGGGCTACGCCCTGGAAAACCGGCAAATCGTTTCCCGCGCCTTCCCCGAGCTGTACCGGGACCTGGGCGTACAGTACCTGGCGGGGTTCTTCCGCACCCTGCAGGACACCCTGGCGCGTCAGGCGCCCGCCGATGGCGAGACGCCGCTGGTGGTGGTGCTGACACCCGGGCGATTCAACGAGAGCTATTTCGAACACCTGTACCTGGCCCGTCAGCTCGGTTATCCGCTGGTCGAAGGCAGCGACCTGACCGTGCGCGACGCCACCCTGTACCTCAAGACCCTGGCGGGGTTGCGCCGCGTACATGCGGTGCTGCGCCGTCTCGACGACGATTTCTGCGACCCCCTCGAACTGCGTACCGACTCCGCACTGGGCGTGCCCGGCCTGCTGGAGGCGGTGCGTCAGGGCCGCGTGCTGGTCGCCAACGCCCTCGGTAGCGGTGTGCTGGAAGCGCCCGGGCTGCCAGGCTTTCTGCCGGCGATCAGCGAGAAGCTGCTGGGTGAGCCGCTGCTGCTGCCGAGCATCGCCAGTTGGTGGTGCGGCGAGCCACCGGTATTGGAGCAAGCCCTGGAAAAACTCCCCGAGCTGCTTATCCGGCCGAGCTTCCCATCGCAGAGTTTCACCCCGGTATTCGGCCGTGATCTGGATGCCGCGCAGCGTGCCGAGCTGACTGCAAGGCTGCGGCTGCGCCCTTATGCCTATGTCGCTCAGGCGCTGGCGCAACTGTCCCAGGCGCCGGTCTGGCAGGGGGAGGGCAAGCTGCAATCCCGTGCCATCGGCATGCGCGTGTTCGCTGTGGCCAGTGCCGACGGCTACCGGGTGATGGCGGGCGGTTTGACCCGCGTGGCCGCGGAAGCCGACGCCGAGGTGGTGTCGATGCAGCGTGGCGGTGCCAGCAAGGACACCTGGGTGCTCGGCGAGCGCCACGGCCCCGGTGAACCGTGGCAGGGTATGCGCCCGCTGGGCGCAGCCGATCTGGTGCGCAGCGACCCCTATCTGCCGTCACGGGTGGTGGAAAACCTGTTCTGGTTCGGTCGCTACAGCGAGCGCTGTGAGGACAGCGCGCGGCTGCTGCGCATCATGCTCGGTCGTTACGTCGATGACGATGATGACCCGCAGGCTCTGGAGGCGGCGCTGGATCTTGGCGAAAGCCTCGGCCTGTTGCCCGATGAGGAGCACGGCGCTCTGGATGCCCGGCTGCTGGAGGCGGTGCTCGGTGCCGAATGGCCAGCCAGCCTGCGCATCAATCTGCAACGCCTGCAATGGACCGCCGGCAGCGTGCGCGGCAAGCTTTCCCAGGCCAACTGGCAGGCGCTGGTGGAGCTGCAGCGCGATGCGCAGAATCTGGAGGCCCGTGGCGGCGATTTTGGCCAGTTGCTGGATTTTCTCAATCGCCTGCTGATGTCACTGGCGGCGCTCTCCGGCTTTTCGCTGGACGACATGACCCGTGACGATGGCTGGCGTTTCCTGATGATCGGCCGCTGCATCGAACGCCTGCAGTTTCTCTGTGACAGCGTCGGCGGCTTCCTGCGCAGCAGCAAGCCGGATGATCAGTCGGCACTCGAGTGGTTGCTGGAACTGGGTAACAGCAGCATCACCTACCGCACGCGCTACATGGCCTCGGCACAGCTGATTCCGGTACTCGACCTGCTGCTGCTCGATGAGCAGAACCCCCACGCGGTGCTGTTCCAGGTGCGCACGCTGTTGCGCTCCCTGGAGCGCCTGGCCGAACGCTTCCATCTGCCCGAGGCGCCGGCACTGTCACGGCTCGAGCGGCAATTGAGCGCCGTCGACCTGCGCAGCCTGGAAAATCCGCTGTTCGGCGCCCGTGGCGTTCGCGCGGTACTCGATGGCCTGGCCGATCTGCTCGAGGCCATCGGCCAGGCATCCGGCCAGGCATCGGATGAACTGGGCCTGCGCTTTTTCGTGCACGTTGCCGCCAGTCAGGGAACCCGGTCGTCATGAGTGCTCGTTATCAGGTGTTGCACGACACCCATTATCGTTATGCCTCGCCAGTGTCCCTGGCCCAGCAGCTGGCCCATCTGTGGCCGCGTGACTGTGCCTGGCAGCGCTGCGAGGAGCGCCATCTGCAGATCACCCCGCAGCCCTGTCAGCGCCACGATATCGTCGATGTATTCGGCAATCCGTTGACCCGCCTGGCCTTCGAGCGGCCCCACGACGCGCTTAAGGTCTGCGCCAGACTGAATGTCGAAGTGCTGCCGCGGGCGTATCTCGATCTGCAGGACTCGCCGTCCTGGGAATCCGCCTGTGAGGCCCTGGGGTATCGGGGGCAGCCGTGGGATGCGCAGTTGCTGGACGCTACCCGCTACCGTTTCCAGTCACCCTACGTGCGTCTGAAGCGCGCCTTCAGCCTGTTCGCCGACGATTGCTTCCTGCCCGAGCAGCCGCTGCTGCTCTCGGTGCGCGTGCTGATGCAGAAGATCTTCGACGAGTTCACCTTCGATGCCGAAGCCACGCAGGTGGCGACGCCGCTGCTCAAGGTGCTCGAGGAGCGGCGCGGGGTCTGTCAGGACTTCGCCCACCTGATGCTCGCCTGCCTGCGTTCACGGGGCCTGGCGGCACGTTACGTCAGCGGCTACCTGCTCACCCAGCCGCCACCCGGCCAGCCGCGTCTGATCGGCGCCGATGCCTCGCATGCCTGGGTGTCGGTGTATTGCCCGCGCAACGGTTGGGTGGATTTCGACCCGACCAACAACATCCTGCCGGCGCTGGAGCACATTACCCTGGCCTGGGGCCGCGACTTTTCCGATGTTTCCCCGTTGCGCGGGGTGATTCTCGGAGGGGGCGATCATGATCCCGAGGTGCAGGTCACGGTCATGCCGTTACCGGCGAACTGAGTACGCCACCCTGCCGAATGGCGGGCTGCGGGACTCAGCCGAGAATCACGCGAATGACCGCGATCAGCTGGAAGGCACAGAAGAAGCCCAGGGCGATGCGCATCGGTTTGGACAGATTGCTGCCCAGGCTTTCGCGTAGCGGTTGAAGCATGAAGCTGGGTGTCAGCGCCAGGCCAATCACCAGCGACACCACGGCGAACATCGAGAAGAACTCGCTGCTCATGGGCGGTACGCCCGATGTGAAGCCATACAGCAGGCAACCGATGGCCACGGCGAAGAAGGCCGCGGAAATCAGGCGCTCCTTGGGTGTCCAGGAGGAAAAGTTCACAGGCGTGCGCTCCACAGGCGAAATCGATGGGGCGCAGTATAAGGAATGGCGCGTTTCAGGGCAGTAGTCAGAAACAAACAACTGTTACCCCCAGCCTGCGGTTGAGCCAGCGAAACCCGGGGCATGATCTGCCAGGCTCCATCCGCGCGGCCAGCATCGGGGTTAGAGCATCCCGGCCTTTTTCCAGGCCAGGTAGCGGTTGACCAGTTCGGGGCCGAGTTCGCCAGGGCGGGCGTCCAGCACCGGGACGTTGTGAGCGGCCAGGCGCTCGTGCAGGGTGTTGCGTGCGTTGAGGTAATCCACGGCACCGCAGTAGTTCAAGGCCGACTCGTAGTCGCGCACCTGAGTATGTCGAAGGCTGTCGAGCACTTCCTCGCGCAGGCTGGCGATCAGCACCCGGTGCCGGCGCTCCAGGCGTTTCACCGCGCCCAGCAACTCCTCGTCGTCTTCGTCGCGCAGGTTGGTGATCAGCACCACCAGGGCGCGCCGGCTCTGGCGGCTGAGCAAGGTATCCGCAGCAGCGGCGTAGTCAGCCGGACGCTGGGTGCTCTGCAGGTCGTAGACGGCGTTGAGCAGCACATTGACCTGAGCCTGGCCCTTGACCGGTGCCAGGTAGCGGCTTTGCTCGCCAGCGAAGGTCATCAGCCCCACTGCGTCTCCCTGGCGCAGGGCCACGTAGCTGAGCAGCAGACTGGCGTTGAGGGCGTGGTCGAAATGCGACAGCTCGCCGTCCTGGCTGCGCATGCGCCGGCCACAGTCGATCAGGAACAGAATCTGCTGGTCACGTTCGTCCTGATACTCACGGGCGATGGGCGTGCGCTTGCGGGCAGTGGCCTTCCAGTCGATCTGCCGCAGGGTATCGCCATCGCGGAATTCGCGTAGCTGATGGAATTCCTGCCCAAGGCCACGACGCTGCTGCTGGCGCACGCCCAGTTGGGCGACCCAGTCGTCCACGGCCATCAGTTGAGCGCCGTACAGGCGGGCGAAATCCGGGTAGACGCGAGCTTCGTCGCGCACGTCCAGATAGCGCCGCGACTGCCACAGACGCAGCGGGCTGGGCAGGCTGACTTCGCAGCGTGGAAAGACGAAATGACCACGCAGCAGCGGGCGCACCCGGTAGCTGAAGGTGGTCTGTTCGCCCGGACGCAGTTCGACCTGTTGCGGCAGATGCTCGACAGCCATGTCCTGCGGGACATGGTCGAATACCTGGATGTGCAGGGCACGCGGGTAGGCGTGATGGACGGTCAGCTGTACATCGCTCCAGCGTCCCAGTGGCAGGTTGCCCGGCAGGTGCCGCTGCAGACGAGGCGACGCCTGGCGGTACAGGCGCAGGGCGTCGATCAACGCGGCGCCGGCGAGGACCAGCAAGGCTCCCCACCAGAGCGCGACGAGGCGTTCCGGCACCGCGATGGACAGGGCATCCAGAGCGCCGAGTACGATGGCGACCACCAGCAGCCCGGCCAGCAGGCGGAGCAGGAGGGAGGAGGGCTTCATGCCGCGCTATCCAGGATCGAGGCGTTCATAGACGGGGTGCGGGAACCTGATCGAGCAGTTGCAGCAGAACCTGATCGATGGACAGCCCTTCGATATCCAGCTCCGGCGACAGGCGCACGCGGTGGCGCAATACGGCCAGGGCGCAGCCCTTGATGTCATCGGGCAACACGAAGTCGCCGCCACGCAGCAGGGCGCGCGCACGGGCGCCGCGTACCAGGGCGATGGACGCGCGCGGACCGGCGCCGATGGCCAGGCCCGGCCAGCTGCGGGTCGCGCGGGCCAGGCGCACGGCGTAGTCGAGTACCTGTTCGTCCAGCGGCAGATCACCGGCGATCTTCTGCATGATCAGCACGTCCTTGGCCTGCAGCAGCGTGCGCAGGGGCGTGACTTCGAGCATGTCGGCCTTGGTCGAACGCGATACCTGACGCACCATGCTCAACTCTTCGTCCTGCTCGGGGTAATCCATGTGCAGCTTGAGCATGAAACGGTCGAGTTCGGCTTCCGGCAGCGGGTAGGTGCCTTCCTGTTCGATGGGGTTCTGGGTGGCCAGCACCATGAACGGCAGCGGCACCGCCAGCGGACGGCCTTCCAGGGTCACCTGACGCTCCTGCATGACCTCCAGCAGGGCGGCCTGGGTCTTGGCCGGAGCACGGTTGATCTCGTCGGTGAGCAGCAGGTTGGTGAAGATCGGCCCCTTGCGCAGCTTGAACTGTTCGCTCTGCAGGTCGTACACGGCATGGCCGGTGATGTCGCTGGGCATCAGGTCCGGGGTGAACTGGATGCGTGCGAATTCACCGCCGAAGCAGCGGGCCAGAGCCCGCACCAGCAGGGTCTTGCCGAGCCCCGGCACGCCTTCGAGCAGTACGTGACCGCCAGCGATCAGCGCGGTGAGCACATCATCGATGACCGCCGTCTGGCCGATCACCGCTTTCTGCAATTCCTGGCGCAAGGCCTGGGCCAACTGGCTGGCACGCTGACGCTGCTGGGCGATATTGCTGGCGGCTGGTGCGGCTGTGGTGCTGGCAGGCTCGCTGATCGGACTGCTCGGCTGGTCGGGCGTATGTTCGCTCATAGGGCATTCCTGAGTGTTTGCAGGTGGGCGACCTGTCGGGTGAAGTCGCTGGCGGAAAGGCGTTTCTTGCTCAGCGGGCGCATGGCCTGGCTGATGGCTGCGGAAGGCTGGCGGCTGAGGCGGCCGAGAATCTGCCACTGATCGGCGACGCCGAGCCGCTCGAAGCCGGGGTGCCGGCGCCGGGCGCGGCGCAGGATGTCCTGCTGCAGGTTGTTCAGCAGGCGCTGCTGGCCACCGTGACGAAGCAGGAAGTCGGCTGCGCCGCGCAGGTGTTCCTGCAGTTGCCTGCGGCTCGCCGGTTGCGGCTGCAACAGCGGGCCACGACGCTGGCCGACGTGCCACAGCCCCAGGAGCAGCAACAGGCCGAGGGCCAGCAGAGCCGGAGTGAAATGGCGCTGCAAGAGGGTCAGCAGGTTGTCGCGGTCGGCGTTGTAGACCAGGGTCACCGCACTGTCCTGGCTGAGGTACCAGAGCAGCCAGGCGTTGTCGTAATCGGCCAGGTTGGCGTTCTGCCAGATCCAGGCGTCGGTGACGATGCTGATCAGCCCTTCGCCGTGATAAATCTGCAGCAGGTGAGTGGCTTCGCCGCTGTTGGCCCAGACATGGGCAAGGTTGTTGGCGTCGTAGAGATGGAAGTCGGTATCGAAATCGACATAGGCGGGTGCCTGCTCGTTCTCCAGATACAGCTTGGTCAGCTCCGGATAAGCATCCGTCGGCTCTTGCTGGCTTTCATCGTTGGCCGAGGCCGCGGTTTCCTCTTCGGCAGCGCTGTCCGCTTGTTCCTCGTCTTCGTCGAGTTTCTCGACCGGGTATTGCTGCACGCTCAAGGCGTCGAGCAGCAGGTCGCCGCTCTTGCCTTTCTCTTCGTCCCACATGCGTTCGGCGATGAACAGCAGGTGACCCCCCTGGGCTGCCCACTGCAGCAGGCGCTCGTTCTGCCGGGGCGTCAGGTTGCTGCGGTTACCGAGCAGCAGCAGGGTATGGCCGCGGCTGGGCAATTCGGCCAGGCCGGCGAGGTTGTCGGCGCGCGTCACGTCGAGGCCCTGTTTGCGCAGAAAGTGCTCGGCGGCCAGATAGGGGTTGGCGCGTGCTTCCGGTGACGGCCCGTGGCTCACTACGTCTTCGTAGGGCTCGGCATGCCTCAACAGATAGGCGCCGAGCAGGCCAAGGCCCAGTACCAGCAGGGCGCCGATGACGAAACGCGCGGTGCGGTTCATGACCGACCACCGTGTTCGATCAGGCGTCGCCAGTCATTGCACAGCGCCGGGCGCGCCTCGGTCGGCGGCAGGCGGTGACCGTAGGCGAGGTTCTGCCAGTGACGGGTCAGGGTCTGGCTGAAGTTGCTGAGCTCCGGATCGTCGAGGCCGTCGACCAGGGGCAGCACCTCGGCTTCGGTGTGAGAACCCTTGAGCGGCAACTTGTGGTCGTGGATCAGGCGGCTGAGCAGGGCGCGGTAGAGCAGGCCCAGGGCTGCCCGCGGGTCGTCCTGCCAGAGACGTTCGGCAGTGCTGGCGACATCGTCCGGCAGGCTCTGTGGCAGTACTTCCAGGCCGAACAGCTGGTCAGGTGACTGGCTTCTTTGCGGCATGCGCAGCCGAGTACCGCCAGCGAAGGTGCTCAGCCACTCGCGGTAGCGCCAGAGCACCAGCGCGACGATGCCGATCAGCAGCGCCCACAGCACGGCTTCGAAGAACAGCGCAATGCCTTTCAAGGCCGTCCAGCTTTCGAGCATCTCGAACAGGCTTTCCAGCGCTTTGCGGCTGTCTTCAGAGGGTTCCTCCTGCTTGGCTTCGTCGCCGAAGCGCCAGCGAGTCACCGCTTCGCGGTTCTCGAAGGGTGTTTCGTCGAGAATCGCCAGCACCGATTCGCGCGAGGCCTCGGTGCTCAGCGGCTGCGCGAGCATGCGCGGAGCCTGTGGGCCGTCCGGGTCTTCGCTGGGCAGCGGGCAGCTGTGCGAGGTATCTGCCAGGGCTGGCGTCGGCACGTTCAGCAACAGCATGCCGCAGCCCAGCAATAGTGCGTAGGCGACACCGGTGAGGCGCTGGCGCAGGCGGCGGAAGGTCAGTTCGATGTCCCAGCCTTCCAGGGCCGTGCGACGGTTCAGGTAGAGGCTGAAGCCGCAGGCGACGTAGATCGGTTCCCAGAGAATCAGCAACAGCACGTAGGCCAGGTTGGAGAGGTGCTCCAGCCAGAACCAGTCGCTGGTATCGCCATTGATCAGGCTCTGCCAGTCCCACTCGGTGGATACCTGGGTGGGGATCAGCAAATACACCAGGCTGCCCAGCCCGACCCACAGGGCCGTCTCGAGGTGTATGCCAACCACGGTCAGCCAGGTCGCTGCGCCGGCATCGCGTTGCGCCAGTACGTTCAGGCGCTGGGTGCGCTCCTTGCCCTTCAGGCCTTCGAGCTGCAGCACCGGCAGGTCGAAGCTGCGCGACGGGCTGAGGCGTCGCCAGGTCAGGCTGGCCAGCAGCTGCGGTTTGAGCAGGCCGGGAAATGCCTTGAGCGCCTGCTTGAAGGTCGGCGTATCGCCAAACAGCGCGCGGGAGAGAATGTACAGCGGTAGCCGTTCGTAGGCCGGCTTCAGCCACCAGAAAACCAATATGGCCCAGGTGGGGTACTGCCACAGCAGGGCACAGAGCAGGGCGAAAATCGGCACGGTGACGGCTGCCCAGCTGGCCATTAGCAGGCTGCGATGACGACCTGCCATGAGGACGCCGAGATCGATGGCTTCCCAGGGCGTGCGCGGGCGGATCGCCACGCTGGCGTCAGTCAGGCGCATGCTGCCCCCTGCCGGCCAGGCACAGGTAAGCCAGGACCGATGCCCAGAGTCCGGCGCCCACCCAGTATTTGATATGGGGCGTGGTGAAGGTCATGGAGGACCAGTAGGCCTCGATGAACGCGGCGATCAGCAGGAACAGCGCCGCGCCGCCAAGCAGCCGTACCGCGCGCGTTGCGGCCAGGCGCAGGGCTTCGCCGCGGGGCAGGCGCCCGGGGGCGAGCAATGCCCAGCCGAGCTTGAGGCCCGCGGCGCCGGCCAGGGCGATGGCGGTCAATTCGAAGGCGCCGTGGCCGATCACGAACGACCAGAAGGTTTCGCTGTAGCCCAGTTGCGTCAGGTAACCGGCCACGGCACCGATCATCAGGCCGTTGAACAGCAGGAAGAACAGGCTGCCGACCCCGAACAGCAGGCCGCTGGCGAAGGTCTGAAAGGCGATGCCGATGTTGTTCATGATGTAGTAGCCGAACATCATCCAGTCATCACCGGAGTCGCGCTCACCGAAGCGTCCGAGGCGCGAGGTATCGGGGTCGTACATGCTTTCCATCTCGCTGACGCGGCTGGGGTCCATGACGCTGTAGACGAGGTCGGGAAACAGGTAGACGAGGGTGCCCATGACGGCCAGGCTGCCGAAGAACAGCAGGCTGGCGATCGTCACCAGACGCCACTCTTCACGCACCAGACGTGGGAAACCGGCCAGCACGAAGCCGATCAGTTGCGGCCCTATGGCGCTGCGATGACGGTAGAACTGCTGATGGCCGCGTAGCGCCAGTTGCTGTAGCTCGTCGATCAGGTGGTTGCTGTAACCGCGTTCCCTGGCCAGGGCCAGATGCTGGCACAGACGCCGGTAGTCGGCGGCGAAGGTGCGGCTTTTCTCCGCATCTGCCTTGCCTTTCTCCAGTCGCGCCAGTTGCTCGCTGAATGCCTGCCACTGTGGCTGGTGCCGAGATTCGAAAAGACTCTGCTTCATGTCGGCCCCAACAGGCTGCGGGCGATACCGTTGATCCTGCCTTCCGCCTGCTCGGCATCCACCTGCAGGGGCTCGGCGAGAATGGCAGCCAGCTCGGCGCGTCGGGCAGTCGACAGGCCTTCACCGCGTTCGGCGAAGGCGAGCATGGCGCGCTGCTCGGCGAAATCGAGGGGGAAGGGTGCACGCAACGCTTCGGCCTCGGGCAGATTGGGGCGCTCGATGGGCTGATCGCGGTAGACGACCAGCGTACCGGCGGCGATGTCACCGAGACGCTTGAAGGCGCGATTGCTCAGGCAACTGATGATGCCAAGCGTATAGGCGAATGGCAGCAGGTCGACGAAGCGCAGCAGGTTGCGGGTCAGCGAGGCCGGCCAGCCGATGGGTGTGCCATCGTCATGCACCACGCGCAGGCCGAGTAACTGCTTGCCTGGCGAGCGGCCCTGGTTGAGCACTTCGAACAGCACCATGTACCACCAGGTCACCAGGAACAGCGCGATGGTCGCGATGCCCATGCCGAGTTGGCCGAACATGCCTAGCGTCAGGTAGACGACCGCGAGAATGACGCCGCGGATCAGCAGGTCGATGGTAAAGGCCAGCGCCCGTGGTACCAGGCCTGCCGGGCGCAATGCCAGGTCGATGCCTTCCGGAGTTTCCACCTGATAGCGCGTGTCCAGCACCGGGTGCCGTTGTCGAGTGAGAGGGGAAATGGAGGAGGGCGGCATCGTCACGTCATATGAGCAAAGCCCGATGCTAGCCAGCAGCGAGGCAGGAAGCAACCTGGCCGCGAGAAACGCGGCCAGGTGAGAAGGTGCTTAGCGTGCGACCGGCAGTACGCCGAAGATGGTGCGATACAGCACGCCCATGGCCACGACGAACAGTGGCACGGTCCAGATCAGACCGATGAACACGGGGATTGCGCTGATGGCAACGATCAGGCCCAGCAGCAGGAACAGGCCGAAGACCTTGAACCAGTGCTGAGTGATGGCCTTGCGCGAAGCTTCCATGGCTTGCCAGGGCGACAGGCCGCGCTCGACGACCAGCGGAATGGCCAGCATGTAGGCGACCGACAGGTAGATGCCCGGAATCAGCAGCAGAAGCATGCCGAGGTAGATAAGCAGCATCATCACGACCGCAACGATCAGCAGCGGCACGGTACGACCGAAGTGGTTGAAAATCTCGTTGAAGCTGAACGGCTGGCCTGCCGCGCGACGGATGCCGATCATGCTCAGGCCGGCGATGAAGGGGTAGCTCACGGCGGAGGCGAGAATGGTCGTGACGATCTGACCGATGATGATCAGTGCCAGGTTTTCGCTGAACGCGGTGAAGATGCCCAGCACCGCACCGATCACGAACGAGGCGATGAATATCGCCACGTAGAAGATCAGGAAGCCACCGATGATGATGCCTTTGGTGCCCTTGGTCAGTTGCCAGGCTTCGCTGATCAGCGCGCCGATGCTGAAATCGTAGCCACGGCTCAGGGCCTGCTCGATGCTCGGCGCCTGGTCGCTATTGGACGTTTCCTGCAGTTGGCTGGTGGGAACGGCGTAGGGGTTCGTGGAGAGCGCGTCACTCATGATTCATCCTTGGCGAGTGTGAGTAAGATTGTTTCGTAATATTAATGGTGGAAGTGAGGGGCCACAAGCGCAAACGTCGCGTGGTTTCGCTCAGGGTGTGCGGCCGATCAAGCTTTCGAGGATGCGTTGCGGTTTGTGGTGAGGCGGTAACGAACCTAGACTGCGGCGTCCATTCGCCAAAGGAGCCCCCCGTGCCTTCCAGTCTGTTCTGGTATGACTACGAAACCACCGGTATCGACCCGCGCCGCGATCGTCCGCTGCAGGTCGCGGGTATCCGCACCGATGAACAGCTCAATGAAATAGAGGCGCCCCTCAACCTCTATTGCCAGCCCAGCGACGATATCCTGCCGCACCCGGCCGCCTGCATGATTACCGGCATCGGCCCGGAGCGACTGGCCAGTGAAGGGCTCGGCGAAGCCGAGTTCATGACTCGCATGCATGCCGAACTGGCGCGTCCCGGCACTTGTGGCGTGGGCTACAACAGCCTGCGTTTCGATGACGAGGTAACGCGCTACAGCCTGTACCGCAACTTCTTCGATCCCTATGCGCGGGAGTGGCAGGGTGGCAACAGCCGTTGGGATCTCATCGACATGGTGCGCACCGCCTATGCCTTGCGCCCGGAAGGCATCGAATGGCCCCAGGGTGAAAAGGGCGTCAGCCTGAAGCTGGAGCAACTGACCGCCGCCAATGGCATCGAGCATGGCCAGGCGCACGATGCGCTATCCGACGTGCGTGCGACCATCGCTCTCGCGAGGCTGGTGCGCGAGCGTCAGCCGAAACTCTACGATTATCTCTATGGGCTGCGCGGCAAGCAGCGGGTGCTCGATCAAGTGCGCCTGTTGCAGCCGATGGTGCATGTATCCGGGCGCTTTGCCGGCGCACGCCACTACCTGGGAATCGTGCTGCCGCTGGCCTGGCACCCGCGTAACCGCAATGCACTGATCGTCTGCGACCTGCACCTCGATACCACGCCGCTCCTCGACGAAGAGGGCGAAACGTTGCGTCGCCGTCTTTATACCCGGCGCGAGCAACTGGCCGAGGGCGAACTGCCGGTGCCGCTCAAACTCATCCATATAAACCGTTGTCCGGTAGTCGCGCCCTTGAGTGTGCTGCGTCCGGAAGATTGCCAGCGGCTGCAGTTGGACAAGGCCGACTACCAGGCTCGCGCGCAGCGCCTGATCGATAGACAGCCCGAATGGCAGGACAAATTGCCGCAGGTATACGAAGAGGAAAGTTTTGCCGCTGTGAGCGATCCGGAACAACAGTTGTATGACGGTTTTATCGGTGATCGTGACCGTCGACTGTGCGAGCAGGTTCGCACTTGCGATCCGCAACAGTTGGGCGCACAGGGCTGGCCTTTCGATGACCATCGGTTACCTGAATTACTGTTTCGTTATCGGGCGCGAAACTTTCCTGCCACCTTGAATGGCGAGGAGCAAAAACGCTGGGAGGACTTTTGTCGTCAGCGCCTTACTCGCGCAGAGTGGGGAGCCCCCAATACCTTGGCGAGTTTCGAGACGGACTTGGCGCAATACCTGACCGGAGCGACAGATGCGCAGCGAGTGATATTGGAGGCGTGGGGCGCTCATGCACGGCATTTGCGTCAGCGTTATGCGCTGTAAATCAATTGGCCACTATCGAGATAAAAGACGGCGCAGGGGAATAGCTTCTGCGGCAGAGCAAGCCGGGCTGGCACCGAGTGCACTCGTGATGCCTTGTTTCTCGAACCAATAATAGCGCCCATAAAAAACGCCAGCATTGCTGGCGTTCTTCATGGACTCACAGCCCCGATCTGGTATCAGCCCAGCAGGGTTGCCCAGCCTTCGACCACGTCAGCGCCCCACTTGGCTTTCCACTCTTTCAGGGTCTTGTGGTTGCCACCTTTGGTTTCGATGACTTCGCCGGTGTTCGGGTTCTTGTACTGCTTAACTTTACGAGCACGCTTGCTGCCGGTCGGTGCAGCTTTGGCATTGCGCTGAGCCTTGCCAGCTTTGGCATCCGGATCCAGCAGCGCGATGATGTCACGCAGCGACTTCTGGTATTCACCCATCAGGGTGCGCAGCTTGCCTTCGAACTCCAGCTCTTTCTTCAGTTTGTCGTCTTGCGACAGATTCTTAAGACGCTCTTGCAGTTCTTTGATGTTTTCTTCGAGGGTACGGTATTCGGTGATCAAGGACATGTGTTTACCTTTAATGCAGGGAGTGGTGGCCAAGTGTTGCTTATAGTAGACATCGCTTAATTATAAGTAAACCGCTTTGTAGTGTAGAGACGTTCTTGTAGAAAATAAGTTGCAGCTGGCGACAGCGATTTACTGTTTTATTGACACTTGAAAACATGCGGGAATTAATCCGCTCGGCCAATTGGCCAGCGCGTTTGTTACGTGGCTTTGCATGGCTTTTTCTGCCGGTCGGTCGCTGATCGGACGTTGCGCGCACAGTCAGGCCTGTAGAGATACTGCAGTTTTTCGTTAGTCTGGCTAAAATGCGCGCCTTCGCTATTTCTCTGGAGTTGTTCATGCGCACTTTTCGGCTGGTCATCGCCTGCCCTGACCGTACTGGCATCGTCGCCAAGGTCAGTAACTTTCTGGCGACCTACAACGGCTGGATCACCGAGGCGAGCCACCACTCCGACACGCAGAGTGGCTGGTTCTTCATGCGTCATGAAATTCGTGCCGATTCGTTGCCCTTCGATCTCGATGGCTTCAATCAGGCGTTCTCGCCGATCGCCCGGGAATTCTCCATGGAGTGGCGGATCACCGATTCGGCGCAGAAGAAGCGTGTGGTACTGATGGCCAGCCGCGAGTCCCACTGCCTGGCCGACCTGCTGCACCGCTGGCACAGCAACGAGCTCGACTGCGATATTCCCTGCGTGATCTCCAACCATGACGACCTGCGCAGCATGGTCGAGTGGCACGGCATTCCGTTCATCCACGTGCCGGTGGACCCGCAGAACAAGCAACCGGCCTTCGATGAGGTCGCACGCCTGGTGGAAGAGCACCGCGCCGATGCCATCGTGCTGGCTCGCTACATGCAGATCCTGCCGCCCAAATTGTGTCAGGACTATGCACAGCGGGTGATCAACATTCACCACAGCTTCCTGCCTTCGTTCGTGGGTGCCAAGCCTTACCACCAGGCCTCGCTGCGGGGCGTCAAGCTGATTGGCGCGACCTCCCACTACGTGACCGAAGAGCTGGATGCCGGCCCGATCATCGAACAGGACGTGGTGCGCGTCAGCCATCGCGAGAGCATCGAAGAGATGGTGCGCCTCGGCAAAGACGTGGAAAAGATGGTGCTTTCCCGTGGTCTGCGCTATCACTTGGAAGATCGGGTACTGGTGCACAACAACAAGACCGTTGTGTTCGACTGATCCATTCGACCCGATGCTCGAATAAGGGAGTCCGTTCATGCTCAAGTCCGTGAAAGTGCGTGATTACATGACCCGTCACTTGGTCACCTTCCATGCCGACACCGATCTGTTCACGGCCATCAACCGATTGCTGGAACACCGTATTTCCGGCGCGCCGGTGGTTGACGATCACGATCGTCTGGTTGGCCTGTTGTCGGAGGGCGACTGCCTGCGGGGCATTCTTCAGGGGGCTTATTACGAGTCGACTGGCGGCACTATCGCTTCCTACATGACCACCAACGTTGAAACCACCTCGCCGGAAGCCGACATCATCGATGTGGCCGAACGCTTCCTGAAAGGACGGCGCCGACGTTTTCCGGTCATTGAAGGTGGCAAGCTGGTCGGTCAGATCAGCCGTCACGACGTGCTGCTGGCGGTCAAGGAGTTCGCCCAGCATGAACAGGGCCACCGGCGCGGCTGATCTCTCATGAGCGATGACACGCCTCGCCAACCCGGCACCGCAACGCCACCGCCCACCCTGGGTGAAGGTTGTGTGCGGCGTTACGATCCAGAGGCGTTGAGCGAAGAGGACGGCGCCGAGTTCGACGGTGCCGAGGCGTTGTGGAAGCGCTTGCAGCGTGAGCGTGATGCTACGCCGGACAAGTAGGTCGGACATCGACGAACAAGGGCGCCATTGGCGCCCTTGTTGGTTTTCTGCGATCAGATGCGGAAGCTGCCGACCAGGTGGGTCAGGCGAGCGGCCTGCTGCTCCAGATCCGCGCAGGCGCGCAGGGTGGCCTGGAGGTTTTCCACGCCTTCCTGATTGAGGGTGTTGATTTCGGTGATGTCCATGTTCAGCGCCTCGATCACCGAGGTCTGTTCTTCCGTGGCGGTCGCCACCGACTGGTTCATGCCATCGATCTCGCCAATGCGCGTGGTCACGCTGCCCAGCCGCTCGCCGGCCTGGTTGGCGACTGCCACGCTTTCCTCGCTGTAGCGCTGGCTCTCGGTCATGGTGGTGACCGATTCGCGGGAGCCGATCTGCAGTTCTTCGATCATCTTCTCGATTTCCTGGGCCGACTCCTGGGTGCGATGGGCGAGGTTGCGCACCTCGTCAGCGACCACCGCGAAACCGCGACCTGCCTCGCCGGCGCGTGCCGCTTCGATGGCGGCGTTGAGGGCGAGCAGGTTGGTCTGCTGGGAAATACTTTTGATCACTTCGAGAATCTGCCCGATGTCCACGGTCTTGCCGTTGAGCATCTCGATCTTGGCACGGGCGTCGATGACCTTGGTCGACAGCTCGGTCATGGATTTGATCGCCTGCTGCACCACCTTGCCGCCGTCTTCAGCCTGCAGGCGGGCGTCCGATGCCTGATTGGACGCGTCCGCGGCGTTGCGGGCGATCTCCTGGGCGGCGGCGCCGAGCTCGTTGATCGCCGCAGCCACGCTGTTGGTGCGGCTGGCCTGCTCGTCCGAATTGACGATGGACGAGTTCGACGCGTTGACCACCAGCTTGGCGACCTCGTTGACCTGGGCGGTGGCCGAGGACACCTCGCGAATGGACGTGTGGATACGTTCGACGAAGCGGTTGAACGAGCTGGCCAGTGCGCCGAATTCGTCGTTGGACTGGATGGCCAGGCGCTTGGTCAGGTCGCCTTCGCCACGGGCGATGTCTTCCATGGCCTTGCCCATGGTGGTCAGCGGCTGCATCAGTACGCGGATCAGCACGCCGAGCAGCGCAATGATCAACGCGACCGCGATCAGCGTGGCGATGGCCGCGGACAGGCGGAATTCATCCAGCTCGGCGTACGCCAGGTTCTTGTCGATGGAGAGGCCGACATACCACTGCACATCGGGCAGGCCCTGGACCGGGGCGAAGGTCAGCAGCCGGTCCTGGCCATCCTGTTCGACTTCGGTCAGCTTGCTGTCGAGGCCGATGCTGGTATTCGGATAGAGATCACGCAGGTTCTTCATCACCAGGTCGCCCTGGGGGTGAACCAGTACGGTGCCGTCCTTGCTGACCAGGAACGCATAGCCCAGGTCGCCCAGCTCGATGGAATTGATGATCTTCACCAGAGTATCCAGGCTGACGTCACCGCCGGTCATGCCGAACGCTTTGCCGTCGGGGCCGCGCACCGGGGCGATCGGCGAAATCACCAGGGAATTGGTGATCTGGTCGACGTAGGGCGCGGTGAGGACGGTACGGTTGGCCTGGGCGGTGTCCTTGTACCAGGGGCGAGTGCGCGGGTCGTAGCCGGCGGCCATCTGGGTCGGCGGGCTGGACAGGAAGCGGCCATCGCCTTGCAGGCCGATGTAGGTGGAGAGGAAGGCGCCTTTGTAGACCGGGCGCGAAATGACGTCTTGCAGGTTGCCGCTCGCGATGGCCAGCTCCAGGTTCTGGGCGAGGCTCTCGATCAGCAGGATACGCCCCGACAACCAGCTTTCGATATTGCCCGCCGCGGCGTCGCTGGCCTGACTCAGGTTGTTCTGGAGTGCCTGCTGGATGCTGCTACGCTGGCGGCTGTCGTTATAGAGGCTGAACAGGGCGAAGGCGACCGTTACCACCAGGGTGGCGGCCAGCAGAATCTTGTGGCTGAACTGCAGGTTTCTCGTCATGGCATCTTGCGTCCGGAAGTCACTGGAACCAGTCTTGGGGGCGTCGCCATCTGGCGAGTGGAGCGGGGCGGAGAATCGGCGAAGGCTGATCGGTCATAGCCCGGCGTTTATGTCGGCATCGAAGTAGCAAAGCTTTAGTCCAGAGGACGGAATCATGTCTTTGAATCAGCAGTTCATTTTGGGTGATGGCGGCGATGGCCAGGCAGTGGGCCAGTCGCTGCGTCTGGCCAACCGTCATGGCCTGATCGCGGGTGCAACGGGAACCGGCAAGACCGTGACCCTGCAGCGTCTGATCGAGAACTTCAGTGACGCAGGCGTCGCGGTTTTCGCCGCGGATGTGAAGGGCGATCTGTGTGGCCTCGGCGCCGCCGGGGCTCCTCAGGGAAAGGTCGCCGAACGTATCGCCAGCATGCCCTGGCTGGCGCACAGCCCGAGGGCCTATCCGGTCAGCCTGTGGGATGTGCATGGGCAGAGCGGTCATCCGCTGCGCACCACCCTGAGCGAAATGGGCCCGCTTCTGCTCGGCGCGCTGCTCGAACTCACCGACAGCCAGCAGGCGGCGCTGTATGCAGCGTTCAAGGTGGCCGATCGTGAAGGCCTGCTGCTGCTCGACCTGAAAGACCTCAAAGCCCTGCTGACTCATCTCAAGGAACAGCCGCAGGTGCTGGGCGCCGACAGCGCGCTGTTCACCAATACCTCCGCGCAGGCGTTGTTGCGGCGTTTGGCGAGCCTGGAACAGCAGGGTGGCGAGGCGCTTTTCGGTGAGCCGGCGCTGCAGCTCGAAGACATCCTGCAGCCGGATCGTGATGGTCGCGGGCGCATTCATCTGCTCGATGCCAGCCGCCTGGTTCACGAAGCGCCCAAGGTCTACGCGACCTTTCTGCTGTGGCTGCTGGCCGAGTTGTTCGAGCAGTTGCCCGAGCGCGGCGATGCGGACAAACCGGTTCTGGCGCTGTTCTTCGACGAGGCTCACCTGCTTTTCGCCGATACCCCGAAGGCCTTGCAGACGCGGCTGGAGCAGGTCGTGCGGCTGATTCGCTCCAAGGGCGTCGGTGTGTATTTCGTCACCCAGTCGCCGGGAGACCTGCCGGACGATGTGCTGGCGCAACTGGGGTTGCGTATTCAGCACGGCCTGCGGGCGTTCACCACCCGGGAACAGAAGGCGCTGCGCGCGGTGGCCGACGGCTTTCGTCCCAACCCGGCGTTCGACAGCCTTGCGGTGCTGACCGAGCTGGGGATCGGTGAGGCGCTGGTGGGGACCCTGGAGGATAAAGGCACGCCGGCGATGGTGCAGCGTGTCGCCATCGCCCCGCCGCAATCGCGTATCGGGCCATTGCAGGCAAGCGAGCGTGCAGATCTGATTCGCCAATCACCGCAGGCGGGGCGCTACGACAAGGCATTCGACCGGGAGTCGGCCTACGAGATCCTGACCGCCCGTGCAACCCAGGCGAGCGAGCAGGTGCAAGCGGGCAAGGCACCGCCGTCCACTGTCAGCGTGGCTGGCGAGTTCCTCGGCGGGTTGGCTGGTCAGGCAATGAAAAGCGCCATGCGTCAGGTCGCCAATCAACTCGGTCGGCAACTGGTTCGCGGTGTGCTGGGGTCTTTGCTGGGTGGCAAGTCCACGTCGAAGCGACGCTGAACACTGCACCGCCGGCGGCGTGCTCGGGCGCGCCAGCCGGCACCGGTCAGCGGGTCAGGCGCTTTCGGCTCTGGCTTCTTCCTTGCTGGACAAGTCCTTCTCGATCTTCTCGATTTCTTTATCGAATGCCTGATCGAGCAGGCTGGCTCGCTTGCGCCAAGGCTTGCGTTCCGGATCCGGTTGGGCGGCGTAAGTGATGACCTCTCCGCCGTATACATCCTTGTAACGCTGCGCCTGGCGCTCGAGTTCGGCGCGCAGTTCGTCTTTCGTCACGATAGTACCCATGGTTTCTGATAGGAGAAGGGCGACAACGCAAGACCGGGCGGTCTTGCTGATACGGTCGCCACATCTGTTTGAAGCGTTTGCCCCTACTAAAGTTCCGGCTATTGGCATCTAGCGCAGCTGGACGTCAGGAAGCAGCGGCTGATTATCGTCAACGTGCGGCGAAAGTCCAGCAAAGCCGCCGCGAGTTGTGACCCGGGTTGCGTCAGGCCAGCGTGCGGTACTGCAGGCTGAACGTCAGGCTGTGGCTCTGTCCCTCGTGCAACAACACCAGCCCTGGCCTGCCCGGCAGGTGGTGAGCATTGACCGGGTGGCTGACCGGCTCGAAGCAGAAGAACGGCTTTCGTTCCGGGCAGAACAGCAGGTACAGGTCACTGCCCGTGGCGCTGATCTCCAGAGCGTAGCCGGCGTCGGGCTGCAGAATGCGCGCCTGGCCGTTCCAGTCGATGAAGGCGTTGTCGGTATGCTGCGTCGGCAGATCACGCTCGTCGTTGAAGTCCCAATGTTCCGGCAGTTCGCTCAGTTGCGTCGGCAGGCTGTTCGCGTCGCAATTCCATACCTGCCCCGCGCGGGCTTGCAGGCGGGTAGCCGGCGTGCGCGGGAAATATGGGTGCAGGCCCAGCCCATGCCACATTGGCGCCTCGGCCATATGGGTGACCTGCAGCTGGATATCCAGGCGGCCTTCGTGCAGACGAATCCGTTGCTCTGCGACATAGGCGAACGGCGTCTGGCTTTCCAGGCGCAACAGGGCCGAGTCGTCGCTGTGCTCGATCACCTCCCAGGGTTGTTGCCAGGCACTGCCGTGGATCGGCAGTGCCGAGTTGTCGACATTGGCCTCTAGCGCGAGCCAGCCTTGCGGGTTGTCGAAACCGCCCTCGGTGATGCGGTTCGACCAGGGCGCCAGCGGGTAGCAACCGAGCTGGCGAGGCGTGCTGGCCTGCAGGGTTCCTTCATCGGCATGGCGCAGCAAGGCTTGACCGCCGTCCTTGACCGTCCAGTTGGCGATACTGCCGCCGGTTCGAGGTGCCAGCGTGAGGTGTGTGAGGCGATCCTGCAGATGCAATGTGTCGAGCGGCATAGTGCGGTACCTGTGCAGTTAACGAGTCATTTGCCGGAGATAAACGAAGAACGTGTCATCATACAACCGCCTGATATATGATGGAGTTTGACCATCCCAGACGATATCGATTGCTATGGAAAATCAGAACACGCCGCCACGTGCGCGCCGCAAGCACCGCAGCCTGGCTCAAGAACTGGTCGCGGAGCTGTCCGAGCGCATTCGCGATGGGGTGATCAAGCGTGGCGAAAAGTTGCCGACCGAGTCGGCGATCATGGAAGAGCAGGGCGTCAGCCGCACCGTCGTGCGTGAAGCCTTGTCGCGGTTGCAGGCTTCCGGCCTGGTGGAAACCCGCCATGGCATCGGCACCTTCGTTCTGGATACGCCCAATCCCGGTGGCTTTCGCATCGACCCCGCGACCATCGTCACGCTGCGTGAAGTGCTCGCCGTGCTCGAGCTGCGCATCAGCCTGGAAGTCGAGTCGGCTGGCCTGGCTGCGCAACGACGGACGCCCGAACAACTGGCGTCCATGCGTCAGGCTCTGGATGCGCTGAATGAAGGCGCGGCCCACGAGAGCGATGCGGTGTCGTCCGATTTCCAGTTTCACCTGCAGATCGCTCACGCCACTGGCAACCGCTACTTCACCGATATCATGAGCCATCTGGGTACCAGTATCATTCCGCGTACCCGGCTCAACTCGGCGCGCATCGCCCATGACGATCACGCCCATTACATGGCGCGCCTCGAGCGTGAGCATGAGCAGATCTTCGAAGCCATCGCCCGCCAGGACTCCGACGCCGCACGCGCCGCCATGCGCCTGCACCTGACCAACAGCCGCGAGCGGCTGCGTCAGGCCCACGAGGCCGCTGAAGTGGTCGTCAAGCAGGCCTGAGCCCTGCAAGGCAGAAACGGGCTGCAGAGCCAGCCTGTTTCTAACGCCGCAAAATCGATGCACAGCCGATCGCAGGCAGATGCTCAGGCGTCCTTGCGATAGGTCAGTAGAACGATCCCCGCCAGCACGATCGCGCCGCCGATCATCTGTATACCGCTCAATACCTGATCCAGCAGCAGCCAGCCGAACAGTAGCGTGGCGATGGGCTCCATGTTCATCACGGGCGCGTTCTTGGCCATGTTCAGGCGCGGCACGGTGACGAACAGCATGCAGAAGGCGATGCCGTAGAGCAGCACCAGTGCGCCCAGCGCGATCCAGCCGGTCTCGTTGCCCGGCAGCTTCATGCCGCCAGGGATCAGGTCGGCGCTGCCCGCCAGCGCCATGCTGCTGAACACGATCATCAACGTCAGCATGCTGCGCACCGAGCCGCGCAGGTTCGACAGCTTGTGGTCGGTGATCCACAGCGCGCAGGCGAATACGCAGGCGGCGAGGAACGACACGCTGACTCCGACCACCCATTCCGGGCCGGCCGGCTCGCTGGCGCTCAGGCGTGCGGGAAGATCCAGGGCGAACACCAGGCCAAGCAGAATCAGGCCCATGAGCATCACCGTGCGGCGCGTCGGTGCCGAGCCGCCCAGCGCCCAGGTGAGCAGCGCGAGCAGGATCGGGAAGGTATTGCCGATCAGCAACGCGAGCGCCACCGGAATGCGCGCCACGGCCGAGTACAGGCAGATGCTCTGCGTGGCGATCAGCAGCCCCAGCAGCAGTTGCCAGCGCCAGGCACCCGGTGGCATCTGCAGCGCCTGGCGTTGCCAGAGCACGATGCCCAGCAGCACCAGCATGGTGACACCGGAACGACACAGGATCGCAAGCAGCAGGCCGGTGTCGTTGTCGAAAGCGATGCGTGCAGCGATGTGGTTGCCGGCGAAGGAGCATGCCAGCAGGGCCAGCAACAGCACGGCGATGTGGCGGGGAAACAGGGCAGGGGACGTCATGGCAGCAATTTCCGTATCGAGTTTAGCCTTGAGCGCCTGACGGTTTGGTGGCCGTTCTCGCCGCGCTAAAAAAAACGGCGGGTCGCGTATGCACGCGACCCGCCGCGGGTGTAGCAGTATCAGAGTACGACGCTAGGCAGCCACAGCGAAATTGCCGGGATGTAGGTCACCGCCATCAGCACCATGAACAGTGCAGCGTAGAACGGCAGCAGTGCTTTCACGGTGTTTTCGATGGTGACCTTGCCGATCGCCGCGCCGACGAACAGCACCGCACCCACTGGTGGCGTTATCAGCCCGATACCCAGGTTGACCAGCATGATCATCCCGAAGTGCACCGGATCGACACCGATCGACAGCACCACCGGCAACAGGATCGGGGTGAGGATCAGGATCAGCGGCGCCATGTCCATCACCGTGCCCAGAGCCAGCAGCATGAAGTTGATGCACATCAGGATCACGTAGCGGTTGTCCGAGATGGTCATGAACGCGGTGGTGATCTTCGACGGAATCTGCATCAGCGTCATGATGTAGCCGAAGCTGGCGGCGAAGGCGATCAGGATCATCACGATCGAGATCGTGCGTACCGTGCGATGCATCAGCTTGGGCAGGTCACGCCACTTGTAGTCACGGTAGATGAACATGGTGACGAAGAACGCCCACAGCACGGCGATGGCCGCCGACTCGGTGGCCGTGAAGATGCCGGAGATGATGCCGCCGAGGATGATCACCATGGTGAACAGGCCCCAGATGGCATCCATGCAGATCTTCAATGCCTGCTTCAGCGGGATGACTTCGCCTTTCGGGTAGTTGCGCTTCTTGGCGAAGAACATGCACAGACCCATCATCACGGCGCTGAGCAGCAGGCCCGGGCCAATGCCGGCGATGAACAGCGAGGCGATGGAGACGGTACCACCAGCGGCCAGCGAGTAGATCACCGAGTTGTGGCTCGGCGGGGTCAGCAGCGCTTGTACCGAGCCACTCACCGTTACGGCGGTGGCGTATTCGCGCGGATAACCGTTGCGCTCCATTTCCGGAATCATCACCGACCCTACCGAGGCGGTATCCGCCAGGGCCGAGCCGGAGATGGCGCCGAAGAAGGTCGAGGCCATGATGTTGACCAGCGACAGGCCTCCACGGACGAAGCCTACCAGTACGCCAGCGAAAGCGACCAGACGGCGGGACATACCGCCTTCCGCCATGATCGCACCCGCGAGTACGAAGAACGGAATGGCCAGCAGGGAGAACTTGCTGATGCCGCCGGTCACGGAAATCATCACCGCGTGCAGCGGGATGTCGATCCACCAGGCGCCGATCAGCGCAGACAGACCCAGCGCATAGGCCACCGGCATACGCAGCAGAATCAGTACGACGAAACTACCAAGCAGGATGAGCGCGTCCATTTACACGGCCTCCTTGGCTTCTTCAACATGCTCGTAATTGCCCACTCGTCGACCACTCTGATCGCCGAACAACAGTCTTTCGAGGATAAAGATCAGGGTCACGAAACCACCGATTGGAATAGGGGAGTAGGCCATGCCCACGCGTACCGAAGTCAGCGAGGCGAGGAACTGATTCCAGGTAGCCATGCACAGTTTGATGCCCCAGATGAGCATGAACAGGCATACCGCTGCCATCAGCAGTTCCACCAGTAGGGTGATTGCGCCATGCCAAGCTTTCGGCAGGCGATCGGTCAGGGAAGTCACGGCCATGTGCGCCCCAGCGCGGTAACTGGCTGCGGCACCGACGAACGTGAACAGTGCCATCAGCAAAATGGCTACAGGCTCTGGCCAGCTGGAGCCGGCACCGAGTACGTAGCGGGCAAAGATGCCCCAAGGAATGATCAGGGCCATCACCGTGATGGACAGCCCCGCTACCCAGATACAGGTCATGTACAGGGCATCACAGGCGCGTAAGAATGTATTCTTCATGAGACTTCACCACAGCGTGGCGGCGCAGGACGCGCCGCCACAGCATTCGTCGGAGTGATCGGTTTACTTGACGGCTTCGATGCGCTTGATCAGCTCGACATAAGGTGCGCCGTACTTCTCGCGAACCGGAGCAGTGGCGTCATAGAAGGGCTTGGTGTCGATTTCGATGAACTCAACGCCGGCCGCTTTGAGTTTCTCGACGCTGGCTGCGCTCTTCTCGTCCCACAGCTTGCGCTCTTCGAGTTGTGCTTCCTTGGCGAACTTCTTGACCAGTTCCTGCTGTTCCGGGGTCAGTTTCTCCCAGGCAGTCTTGGACATCATCAACGGCTCCGGCAGGATCAGGTGATGGGTCTGGGTGTAGTACTTGGCCGACTGGAAGTGGTTGTGCTCGAGCAGGGTAGGCGGGTTGTTCTCGGCACCGTCGATCACGCCGGTCTGCAGGGCGCTGAAGATTTCACCGGTGTCCATGGCGATGCCGTTGGCACCCATGGCGTTGAGGGTATCGATGAACAGCGGGTTGCCGATTACGCGGATCTTCATGCCCTTGAGGTCTTCGATCTTGCGAACCGGCTTCTTGGTGTAGATGCTGCGGCTGCCGCCATCCATCCACGCCAGACCGACCATGTTGAATTCGGAAGCGGTGATCTTGTCGAGGATCTCCTGACCGACGTCGCCGTCGATGACTTTGCGCATGTGGTCGACGTCGCGGAACACGAACGGCATGTTGAACACGTTGGTATCCGGTACCACAGGGCCCACCGAGCCAAGGCTCACACGGGTGATCTGCACGGCACCGATCTGAGTCTGTTCGATGACTTCTTTTTCCGAACCCAGTACGCCGCCGGCGAACATGCGGTACTTGATCTCGCCGTTGGTGGCTTCTTCGAGTTTCTTGCCGAGGTTTTCCATGGCCACTACGGTCGGGTAACCGGCGGGATGGATCTCAGCCATCTTCAGGGTGGTCGCAGCCTGAGCCAGGCTCGACAGGCCGATGGCCAGCGGGAGTGCGGCGATGAGCAACTTGCGCTTGAGGTTCATGTGAAACTCCATTTTGTTGTTGTTGGTGTGCAGCGTTATGAAGCGCCAGGGTGGCCCGTCGGATCACGGGTTCCCGGGGTGTTGGTAATCAGGACTGAAACGGTGTTTCTTCAAGGCCACTGACGCCTGGCTGCAGGGCGAAAACGCCACCGGCCAGAGGTTGATCGTCCAGGTTGCCGCCCGGGCGAATCGAAGTGACGTACAGGGTGTCCAGGTTGGCGCCGCCGAAGGCGCACATGGTCGGCTTCTTCACCGGTACTTCCAGCGAGCGATCGAGGCGACCGGCTGGGGTGAAACGGTGAATCAGGCCGGCATCGTTGCCGCAGATCCAGTAGCAACCATCGGCATCCACGGCAGCGCCATCAGGGCGACCGGGGTAGTCGTTCATGTCGACGAACAGGCGGCGGTTGTGCGGCGTGCCGCTGTCGGTGTCGTAATCGAACGCCCAGATGAGCTGCACCGACGGGTGCGAGTCGGACAGATACATGGTGCGGCCGTCCGGGCTGAAACCCAGGCCATTGGGGACGATCAGGTCATCGAGCAGCACTGGGAGGGTGCTTTGCCCGGCGCCGTCATAGCGATACAGGGCGCCGACGTTGGCGCCTGCCGCCATGTCCAGGAGCATGCTGCCTGCCCAGAAACGGCCCTGGCGGTCACTGCGACCGTCGTTGAAGCGCATCCCCTCGCGGGCATGGTTGACGTCGATCAGGCGTTCGCCGCTGAGCCGCCCATCGTCACCGGCAGTCAGTTGGAAGATGCCGCTTTCCATGCCGGCTATCCAACTGCCGTCGCCGTGCCGGGCGATGCAGGCGAGCATCTCGTCCGCTTCCCAGCTTTGCGTGGTGGCGTCGGCCAGGTTCCAGCGGTACAGGCGCTTGTTGGGGATGTCGGCCCAGTAAAGGGCCTGATCCTGCACGCTCCACACCGGGCTTTCACCCACGCTGTTGCGTGCATCGAGAATCAGTTCGGCTTGCTTGGGCATGTCCGACCTCTTTTTTATTGTTATCGAGGATGCGAGGTGTCAGTCGTCGCCGAACGGCCCAGCTGCCGTGAAGGCGCCGCCGTGATACAGGGCGTTCGGGTCGTCTGCCGCCACGGGTGGCTGCGCCTCTACCTTGTCGCGGAATACTTCGGAGCTGTCCTTGGGCTGGAAGCCCAGGTGAGCGGCCTTGCTGTTGTCCCACCACACGGTCTTGTTCGCCGAAGCGCCGTAGACCACGGTGTGGCCGACATCCGGAGTGGTGAGGCCGTGCTCGATCAGTTGCACCAGGTCGTCGTAGCTCAGCCAGGTGCTCATCATGCGGCGGTTGAGCGGCTCGGTGAACGAGGAGCCGATGCGAATGCTCACGGTCTCGATACCGTAGCGGTCGAAATAGAAGCTGGCCATGTCTTCGCCGTAGGACTTCGACAGACCGTAGTAACCATCAGGACGGCGCGCAGCGCTGGCGTCGATGGTGTCAGTCTGTTTATGGAAGCCGATGACATGGTTGGAGCTGGCGAAGATCACGCGTTTGACGCCGTGGCGGCGAGCGGCTTCGTAGATGTGGAACACGCCGCTGATGTTCGGGCCGAGGATTTCCTCGAACGGACGTTCCACCGACACCCCACCGAAATGCAGGATCGCATCGACACCTTCAACGAGCTGATGAACGGCCTGCTTGTCAGCCAGATCGCAGAGCTGAATCTCGATGTGCTCACCTTCGGCCGGCGCCATTTCGACGATGTCCGAGAGACGCAGGATCTTGGTCAGGGGCTGCAGACGTTCGCGCAGTACCTTGCCCAGCCCGCCGGCTGCGCCGGTGAGCAGCAGGCGATTGAAGGGTACTGGGGCGTTGGAAGTCGTAGTCATGGGCGGAAGGCCTGTTCTCTGCTTGTTGTTATTTAGAGATTGTCATCTGTTGTCGTATGACATTACGGGATTATCGGCATCCCTCGAATCGTTTGTCAACGCGCTCACCTAACAAGAATATTGCTTCATTGTGGCACTTGATAGGGCTGTAATGGGCAGAATAGACGGCTTGCTCTCCTACGTTGTGGGAGTGGGCTTGGCGACCGCTGGCACCCTGCTTAAGTCTAAGGTTGTCTGATGACGTTATCATTGGTACGCCGTCCTGGTGGCCGGCCAGTTATCCCGAGCGGGCCAGCGCGGCGGCGAAAAAACGCGTGGCGAGACGGCCGCCTGGCTTGAGCGAAGCGATATCTGGTGGCATCGCCCCGCGGCAGCATCGGACGTTTGGCGACATTTATGGATGGAGGAGGGCGCAGAGGGTTGTCATATGACGGCGCCCCAAAAATACTTCCGCTGCCTGTCGCAGCGCCTGAGCGTTGCACGTAGCGCCCCATGTAGAGGGCTCTGTAGGTAAGTGAAGAGAAAAGTATGGCTTTCAATAATGTCGTACGATAACGTATCTCTAACAGCCAAGGCTGCTCCATTTCCATACGCGCTACAGGTGTTCGAAGAATGACCCCACAAGAATTAAAATCCGTCCTCTCCTCCGGTCTGCTGTCTTTCCCGCTGACCGATTTCGATGCCCAAGGCGAATTCAATCCCGAAGGTTACGTGCGCCGCCTCGAGTGGCTGGCCCCGTACGGCGCCACCGCTCTGTTCGCGGCTGGCGGTACCGGTGAATTCTTCTCCCTGGCTGCCGACGAGTACTCGTCCGTCATCAAGACCGCCGTCGACACTTGCGCCGGTAGCGTGCCAATCCTCGCTGGCGTGGGCGGTTCCACTCGCCAGGCCATCCAGTACGCCCAGGAAGCCGAGCGCCTTGGCGCCAAGGGCCTGCTGCTGCTGCCGCACTACCTGACCGAAGCGTCGCAGGAAGGCGTTGCCGCCCACGTCGAGCAGGTCTGCAAATCGGTGAAGATCGGTGTGGTGGTCTACAACCGTAACGTCTGCCGCCTGACCGCTCCGCTGCTGGAGCAGTTGGCCGAGCGTTGCCCGAACCTGATCGGCTACAAGGACGGTCTGGGCGACATCGAGCTGATGGTCTCGATTCGCCGTCGTCTCGGCGATCGCTTCAGCTACCTCGGCGGTCTGCCGACCGCTGAAGTCTATGCCGCTGCCTACAAGGCACTGGGCGTACCGGTCTATTCGTCGGCGGTGTTCAACTTCATCCCGAAAACCGCGATGGACTTCTACCACGCCATTGCCAAGGACGATCACGCCACCGTCGCCAAGATCATCGACGACTTCTTCCTGCCGTACCTGGACATCCGCAATCGCAAGTCCGGCTACGCCGTGAGCATCGTCAAGGCTGGCGCCAAGATCTCCGGTTACGACGCAGGCCCGGTCCGCGCTCCGCTGACCGATCTGCTGCCCGGCGAATACGAGCAACTGGCTGCACTGATCAAGGCGCAAGGCGCTCAGTAAGCAACCGGCTCGAAAACAAAAGCCCAGGCCTAGTGCCTGGGCTTTTGCGTTCGGGGCAATTATTCATGCTGTGGTCGGTATTCCACAGATAGTTAGGCCATTGGTGGTCTGACGGGTGTTACAGGGGGCAGTCATCCATTGTGGGGCGGTCAGGCGCCAATGGTGGGCTGAAGCCCCACCCTACGAGGGTGGGGTAGACGCGCTCTTTTTCCATTATTGCGATAGCGCAGTAGGGGGCCGCGCAGTCGACCCTGCGAGGAGGGTGGGAGTCGTAGGAGGGCGGGCGGCGATCCGCTAAAGCCCACCAGTTGATCTGTTATTTCTCCATGTCATCGTACGACTTGTCTGGCATTCACTCTCCTTGAAGAGGCGGGTTGGTGGGAATTCTTTCTGCTAGAAAGCGGCTTTCTACCCATCCAAGGCATGATATTCCCAATTTAATAGCTGATTTTCCTCGCTTATTTCCTGGACTTAGCCATTTCTTTGAATTTCCATGCATTGCCCTCAAACGGTGCAACTCGTAGAAAAAAGCTTCCGAGGGCTTGGAATATATGTAGTTGTACGATAACGTATGACTTCAGTTGCCGGTAACGGCCTCCATGTCCTCATCCAAGGGTGTAAGAAGAATGACTCCACAAGAACTAAAAACCGTCCTCTCCTCCGGCCTGCTGTCCTTCCCGCTGACCGACTTCGATGCCGCTGGTGAATTCAACCCGGCCGGCTACGTGCGTCGCCTCGAGTGGCTGGCCCCGTACGGCGCCACCGCTCTGTTCGCGGCAGGCGGTACCGGTGAGTTCTTCTCCCTGGCTGCCGACGAATACTCGTCCGTCATCAAGACCGCCGTCGACACTTGCTCCGGTAGCGTGCCAATCCTCGCTGGCGTGGGTGGTTCCACTCGCCAGGCCATTCAGTACGCACAGGAAGCCGAGCGCCTGGGCGCCAAGGGCCTGCTGCTGCTGCCGCATTACCTGACCGAAGCGTCGCAGGAAGGCGTTGCTGCCCACGTCGAGCAGGTCTGCAAATCGGTGAAGATCGGTGTGGTGGTCTACAACCGTAACGTCTGCCGCCTGACCGCTCCGTTGCTGGAGCAACTGGCCGAGCGTTGCCCGAACCTGATCGGTTACAAGGACGGCCTGGGCGACATCGAACTGATGGTCTCGATCCGCCGTCGCCTGGGTGATCGTCTCACCTACCTGGGCGGTCTGCCGACCGCTGAAGTCTATGCCGCTGCTTACAAGGCGCTGGGCGTACCGGTTTACTCGTCGGCGGTGTTCAACTTCATTCCGAAGACTGCGATGGAGTTCTACCACGCGATCGCCCGTGAAGATCACGCCACCGTTGGCAAGATCATCGATGACTTCTTCCTGCCGTACCTGGATATCCGCAACCTGACAGCCGGTTACGGGGTCAGCATCGTCAAGGCTGGCGCCAAGATCGCCGGCTACGACGCCGGCCCGGTCCGTGCGCCGCTGACCGACCTGTTGCCGGCCGAGTACGAGAAACTGGCTGCGCTGATCGACGCCCAGGGCGCTCAGTAAGCGACTCGCCTTCGCAGGCACCCAGAAAGCCCGGGCCTCGTGCCCGGGCTTTCTGCATTCGGGGGCAACACCCGATTACAGCTGTGTCTAGGGTCTGTTGACGTTTTACGCACGGCCGCGCCGGCCCTGTGGGTTGCGCGAGAAATCTCGCCATGCGTTGTTGGAGGACTTGGCAAGGGAACAGCCATTCCCTGCGTCCTCCGCCTAGCGGATCGCCGCCCGGCCTGGCGAGATTTCTCGCGGCAACGCGGCTCGCGTTTAAACGTCAACAGACCCTAGTTACTGCCCTGTCCGCTGGTTAAGATGCGGCTTCTCTTGCATAACCCACGGCCCGTCATGGCAAAGAAATCCTCTCGCTCCTCATCTTCTCCTGCCCCGGCGAACAAGGGCGCGAGCGTTACCCTGATCGATGTGGCCAAGGTCGCCGGCGTTTCGCCGATCACCGTATCGCGCGCGCTGCACCGGCCCGAGGTGGTCAGCGAGGATGCGCGCAAGAAGGTACTCGAAGCGGTGCGGGTGACCGGTTACGTGCCGAACATGCTGGCCGGTGGTCTGGCATCGAACAAGAGCCGGTTGATCGCCATCTTCGTGCCGACCATCGCTCACTCGATCTTCGCAGAGACCGTACAGTCGCTGATGGATCACCTGACTGCCGCCGGCTACCAGACCATGATCGGCCTCACCGGCTATTCCGCCGAGCAGGAAGAGCGGCTGCTCGGCGCGGTGCTGGGGCGGCGCCCCGACGGCATCGTGCTGACCGGCACGTTGCACACCGAGGAGAGTCGGCTGCGTTTGCAGGCCGCGGGCATTCCCGTGGTCGAGGCCTGGGATCTGGGTGCGTCTCCCATCGACATGCAGGTGGGCTTCTCCCACGAAAAGGTCGGCCAGGCGCTCGCCAATCATCTGCACGGCAAGGGCTATCGACGCTTTGCCATCGTCTCTGTGGACGACTCCCGGGCCTTCAGGCGTGGCAACAGCGTGATCGCGCAGCTCAAGGAGCTGGGGGTCGATGAAGTACCCATGGCGGTGCTTGGCGCGCCCGCCACGCTGCAAAGCGGGCGGGAAGGGTTGCGCCAGTTGCTTGCCGACGGTCATCAGCCGCAGGTGATCGTCTGCAGTTCGGACACCGTGGCCCAGGGCATCCTGGCCGAGGCGGCGAGCCGCGGCATCGAGGTTCCCGGGCAGTTGGCGGTGATGGGCTTTGGTGATCTGTCCAGCGCAGCGCACCTGCATCCGGCGCTGTCGACGGTGAACGTCGACGGCGCGCGTATGGGCAAGCAGGTCGCCAACGCACTGTTGCAGCGCTTTCGCGATGCTGGCGAGCAGGCTCCCGTGCGTGTGGATACCGGTTTCACGCTGGTCGACCGCTCTACTACCTGACCTCTCATCAGACAACTGACAACGTAACAAGAAATTGCTTGAATGATTGCGCAATCATAGTAAAGTCGACTGTGTAGCGAACTGCGTGGTGCCATGTTCACTGCCGGATTGATTGCGCAATCATCGATTGCCTTCACCGTGCCAGGCGCCGTCAGCCAATAAGGATAATAAAACCGTGAAAAACAGTATCCGCACGTCCTCCCCAAGCCCCAAAACGGGCTGCGTCCGACCGTCCTTGTCTGCGCCCAACGTCCTGAGATCCGATCCGGGTGTCATGACGGCTGCCGCCACGAGCTAGCGCGCCAAGTACAACCTCGTTCAAAACTTGATGATCCCCGCCCCAAGGCGGCTGGTACGCCCGCACGTGCCTGATAAGAACCTTTTCAGTAATAAAAATAACACTGAGGTGAGATCTCCATGGGAGACACGAAGAAAACCCACGTCCGTTACCTGATACTGCTGATGCTGTTTCTGGTAACCACCATCAACTACGCCGACCGCGCCACCATCTCCATCGCTGGCTCCAGCATGCAGAAGGATCTCGGCATCGATGCGATCACCCTTGGCTACATCTTCTCGGCCTTCGGCTGGGCCTACGTGATCGGGCAGATCCCGGGTGGTTGGCTGCTCGACCGTTTCGGTTCCAAGCGCGTGTATGCCGCTGGCATCTTCATCTGGTCGCTGTTCACTCTGCTGCAGGGCTTCGTCGGCATGATGCCGGTCGCCTGGGCCGTGGTGACCCTGTTCGTATTGCGCTTCATGGTCGGCTTCGCCGAAGCGCCCTCGTTCCCGGGTAACGCCCGTATCGTCGCCGCCTGGTTCCCGACGGCGGAGCGGGGCACGGCATCGGCCATCTTCAACTCGGCGCAGTATTTCGCCACCGCGCTGTTCGCACCGCTGATGGGCTGGATCGTCTACACCTACGGCTGGGAGCACGTGTTCGTGGTCATGGGCGTACTGGGCATCATCTTCGCCGGCGTGTGGATGAAAACCATCTACAACCCCAAGGAGCACCCGAGCGTCAGCGCTGCCGAGGTCGAGTACATCGCCAACAACGGTGGGCTGGTCGATATGGATCAGGCGAAGGGCAGCGGTGGTCCGAAGTGGAACTACATCACCCAGTTGCTCACCAACCGCATGATGGTCGGTGTCTATCTGGGCCAGTACTGCATCAATGCCATCACCTATTTCTTCCTCACCTGGTTCCCCGTGTACCTGGTGCAGGAGCGCGGCATGACCATTCTCAAGGCCGGCATCATCGCCTCCTTGCCAGCGATCATGGGCTTCATCGGCGGTGTGCTGGGCGGGGTGATTTCCGACTGGCTGCTGCGTCGCGGCCACAGCCTGACCCTGGCGCGCAAGTTGCCGATCGTCTGCGGCCTGATGCTGTCGACCAGCATGGTGCTGTGCAACTACGTGTCGGCCGAGTGGATGGTCGTCGGGTTCATGACCCTCGCATTCTTTGGTAAAGGTCTCGGGGCCCTTGGTTGGGCCGTGGTGTCGGATACTTCGCCCAAGCAGATCGCTGGTCTGTCCGGCGGCCTGTTCAACACCTTCGGCAACATCGCTTCGATCACTACCCCGATCGTCATCGGCTACATCATCAGCGCCACCGGCTCGTTCAAGTGGGCACTGGTGTACGTCGGCGCCAACGCACTGGTCGCGGTCTGCAGCTACCTGTTCATCGTCGGCCCGATCAAGCGTGTCGTGCTGAAGGATGAAAACGGCCAGGCGCTCAACGATCAGGCTTCGCCTGCTCCGGCGACCTGAGTCCCTCATGGCTTCGCCTGGCACCGGCAGGCGAAGCCATGAACGTGTCTTACAACAAGAAAAGGATTAGCCCCATGGATCTCATTCAACATCTGGACTCCCCGCGTTACATCCGCCTGCACGCCGACGACAACGTCGGCGTAGTGGTCAATGAACAGGGGGTGGCGGCCGGTGGCCGTTTCGCCGATGGCCTGGAGGCGCTGGAGGGCATTCCGCAGAGCCACAAGGTGTCGCTGGTGGCGATTCCCGAAGGTGGCAACGTGGTGCGTTATGGTGAGGTGATCGGCTATGCCCTGAACCCCATCGCCGCTGGCACCTGGGTGACCGAGGCGGTGCTGCGCATGCCCGAGCCGCCGGTGCTGGACAACCTGCCCAAGGCGACGATCAAGGCCCCGGTGCCCGCGCCGCTGGAAGGCTACACATTCGAAGGCTTCCGCAACCCGGACGGCACCGTCGGCACGCGCAACATCCTCGGCGTGACCACCACCGTGCAGTGCGTGGTCGGCGTGCTCGACCATTGCGTCGACCGCGTGCGCAAGGAAATCCTTCCCAAATACCCCAACGTCGACGATGTGGTGGCGCTGTCGCACAGCTATGGCTGTGGCGTGGCGATCAACGCGCCGGACGCCGTGGTGCCCATTCGCACCCTCTACAACATCAGCCGCAATCCCAACCTCGGTGGCCAGGCGCTGGTGATCAGCCTGGGCTGCGAAAAGCTGCAGGCCAACCAGTTGATGGATGGCGACCAGCTCACCAACGGCATGCAAGAGGAGGAGTGGCTGTTCCGTCTGCAGGACTCCAGCACCGGCTTCGTCGGCATGGTCGAAGAAATCATGGCGATGATCGAGACGCGCCTGAAGGTGCTCGATCAGCGTCGCCGGGAAACCGTACCGGCCTCCGAGCTGGTGGTCGGCATGCAGTGCGGCGGCAGTGACGCGTTCTCCGGCATCACCGCCAACCCGGCCCTTGGTGTGGCCTCGGACCTGCTGGTGCGCGCTGGCGCCACCGTGATGTTTTCGGAAAACACCGAAGTGCGTGACGGCATCCATCTGCTCACCCCGCGGGCCGCGACCACCGAAATCGCCGATGCGCTGATTCATGAGATGGACTGGTACGACCGTTATCTGGAACGCGGCATGGCCGATCGCAGCGCCAACACCACGCCAGGCAACAAGAAGGGCGGCCTCAACAACATCGTCGAAAAGGCCATGGGCTCCATTGCCAAGTCCGGCACCAGCCCGATTGCCGGGGTCGTCTCCCCGGGTGAGCGAATTCGCGGCAAGGGCCTGTACTTCTGTGCCACCCCGGCCAGTGATTTCATCTGCGGCACGCTGCAACTGGCGGCCGGTATGAACCTGCACATCTTCACCACCGGGCGCGGTACGCCTTACGGCCTGTCGATGGTGCCGGTGATCAAGGTGGCGACACGCACGCAATTGGCGGAGCGCTGGCCGGATCTGATCGACGTCGATGCCGGGCAGATCACTTCGGGGCGCATGACCCTCGATGAAATGGGCTGGCACATTTTCCAGCTCTACCTGGATGTCGCCAGCGGCAAGCAGCAGACCTGGGCGGAGAAGCATCGCCTGCACAACGACCTCGTTCTCTTCAACCCCGCTCCAGTGACCTGACCGATTACCGGACAGAGATGCCTGCCTCGGTGCTTCCCTGAGCGTCGTGGCAGGTATCATCGGTTCTTTGATCGCCATTACAGGAGAGCTGCATGAGTCGCCCCAACGTGCTTCAGGTCGGTCGCTTCCCGAATCGTTTCAACGAGCGCCTGCAGCGCGACTACTCGCTGACCCGCCTCTGGGAACAGCCCAAGGATTATCTCGCCGAGCACGGTGCCGATATCGACATCGTGGTCACTTCGGCCCGTTACGGTTGCTCGGCCGAGCAACTGGCGCAGATGCCCAACCTGCGGGCCATCTGCAGTTTCGGCGTCGGGTACGATTCGATTGCCGTCGATGAGGCGAAAGCGCGGGGCATTCCGATCAGCACCACGCCGGATGTGCTCAACGAATGCGTCGCCGACACCGCCATCGGCCTGCTCATCGACACCGCACGGCAGTTTTCCGCTTCCGATCAGCATGTGCGTCAGGGCAAATGGCTCAAGGGCCAGTACCCGCTGACCCGCAAGGTCAGTGGCAAGAAGCTGGGTATCGTCGGCTTCGGGCGGATCGGCAAGGACATCGCCAAGCGTGCTGCCGGTTTCGACATGGACATCCGCTACCACAATCGCCGTCCCGATCCGACCACCGACTATGGCTACGAGGCCGATCTCAAGGCCTTGGCAGGTTGGGCGGACTTTCTGGTGCTGGCCTGTCCGGGTGGGGCGTCGACCCATCACCTGATCGATGCCGCGGTGCTCGAGGCGCTTGGCCCGCAAGGTATCGTCGTGAACATCGCCCGCGGCAGCGTCATCGATGAGCAGGCGCTGGTCTCTGCGTTGCAGGCAGGGACCTTGGGCGGTGCAGGATTGGACGTGTTCGAAGATGAGCCGCGGGTGCCCGAAGCCTTGTTCGAGATGCCCAACGTGGTGCTGTTACCCCACGTCGGCAGTGCCACCGAGGAAACCCGGCTGGCCATGGAGAACCTGGTGTTCGATAATCTCGATGCCTTTATAGAGCGTGGTGAGCTGGTCACCGCGCTCTGACCGAATAGGCGGGTCGCCTCGGCGGCCTCGCTTATACGCGCCGGGCCACAAGCCTGACCGCGGTTCTTACCCTTGAGTGTCACCCGGTGCGCCACAAGCGCACCGGTTCTTGGCGCTCGCTGGCGATCTTGTCAGTGCTTCGCCTGTGGAACTGGCCTTCGTGCGCATGGTGCGCTCCCACCGTCTAGGCCAAGGGCAGGTATCCCTGGGGCCATTGCCGCCACAGTTGGTAACGCTGTGCTCAGACCAGCGTGGTCTCACGCCTGGCAATGAACTCCATCATCTTCTGATTGCCATCGAGAATGTCGGTGCAGATCGCCTGACGCGCCGCCGCGCCGTCGCCTTTTTGCAATGCACGCAGCACTTCCCAATGATGCTCGATGGCCATGCGCTCGTTGAAGTCGCCATAGGCCAGGGCGATCAGTGGGCCGGTGCGCATCCACAGGCTATCGAGCACATCGCGCAGCAGCGGCATGCCGGCAATATCTGCCAAGGCAAAATGAAAAGCCTGATTGAGCTTCAGCGCGGCGACCAGTTCACCGCTGTGCACGGCTTGCAGATTGTCGCGAACATTGCCTTCCAGCATCTGCAACTGCTCGGCCGTCACCTTGCCGGCTGCGGTTTCCGCCGCCAGGCCTTCCAGCGCCAGACGGATACTGCGGATCTCGGCGTACTGTTCCTGGCTCAGTACCGGCACGCGGATATCTCGCGGCGTTCTGAGGACCAGGGCCTTCTCCTTGGCCAGTTGCAGAATGGCGTCGCGCACCGGGGTGACGCTGGTCCCCAGCTGTTCGGCCAGATCGCGTATGCGCAGACGGTCATCAGGCCGGAAGCGGCCGGTGATCAGTGCCTCGCGCAGCAGTGCATAAACGCCACTGCCGAGGTAGGCGTGGCTGAGGCCTTCGATGGGGTACTTCATGGCGTTCTCTTGTGCAGCGGGTCGCAGGCGGATTCTACTCCGGCCGCCTCACACGTGCTGCCCGCCATTGACGTGAATCTCCGCACCGTTCACGTAACCTGCGCCCGAGGTGCACAGAAAATGTACCAGCGACGCCACTTCTTCGGGTTTGCCCAGGCGGTGCATGGGAATGTCGCGCTCGACGATCAGTTCGGTACCCGAGGAAAGAATCGAGGTGTCGATCTCCCCCGGCGCGATGGCATTGACCCGCACGCCGTGGCAGCCGAATTCATGAGCCATCTCGCGGGTCAGGGCGGAAAGGGCGGCTTTGGAGGCCGCGTAGGCCGACCCGGCGAAAGGGTGCACCCGTGAACCGGCGATGGAGGTGACGTTGATGATGCTGCCCTTGGCTGCCTTCAGCTCTTCGAACAGGCCGCGGGCGAGCAGGGCGGTGGAGAACAGGTTGACGTTGAACACCTGGATCCAGGTCGCGTAGTCGCTGGCCAGCACACCGAGGCGCTGGCCTTCTTCGCCCTTGGGCGATACGCCGGCATTGTTGACCAGCGCATCCAGGCGCCCGCCGAGCTTTTCGCGGATCAGCGGCAGGCTTTCTTCAAGGTGCTCGATGTCTTCCAGATCCAGATGGATATGGTTGAGCTTGCCTTCCGCCCACGGGCATTCAGCCACCCAGTCATGCCGCGAGGCGGTGAATACTCGCCAACCGGCCGCGTTGAAATGCTTCACCGTGGCATGGCCGATGCCACGGCTGGCGCCGGTCAGCAGCAGCGTTTTCTGATCGCTCATGGCGTATCTCCCGGAATAGAAGGCGTGTTCAGGCACTACTGCCTGGATGGATCATGGCTCAATTAAAAATATGATGCATCATATTTTTTGTGGTGCTTTAATGGCTCTGCCGTGCCAGCCAACAACAATAATCAGATGGCCTGATGAATCCTGTCAGCCCTACAGCGCTAGGCTCCCGCTCCATCCCGGGTGCTTAGGGTCTGTTGTCATTTCAGCACTGCCGCGCCGGAGCCCGTTTTGCCGCGAGGCAAGGCACGAGCCGCGAAGTTTGGCTGGCCAAATGAGCCGGCGAGAAACGCAGTATTGCGGTAACGCGGCTTGTGCTGAAACGGCAACAGACCCTAGTGGTTCTTGTCGGTAAAGCATCGGTGTTTCTTCCTTGAAGCTGCCCTTACCTAACCAGTGCCAAGTGAGGCCCTGCCAGGAGCACCCCTCAATGTTCAAGAAAACCGCATTACTGATCGCCATCACCTGCAGCGCCGCGACCGTGCAAGCGGCTGAAAAGCTTGCCGTGGTTTCCTTCGGCGGTGACAACAAGGTGGTACAGGAAAAAGCCTTCTACAAACCTTTCGAAGCGCGCGAGAACGTGCGCATCGAGGCGTCCGAGTACAACGGTGAGATGGCCAAGATCAAGGTCATGGCCGATACCGGTCAGGTCACCTGGGATGTCGTAGAAGTGGAGACCCCGGAATTGATCCGTGGTTGCAGTGAAGGGCTGTTCGAGCCGCTGGACTGGGCGAGCATCGGCAAGCGTGAAGACTTCATCCCGGAAGCGGTAAGCGAATGCGGCGCCGGTATCTTCATCTGGTCGACGGTGCTGACCTACGACAGCAGCAAGCTCAAGGGCACGCCGGCCGGCTGGGCGGATTTCTGGGACGTGAAGACATTCCCTGGCAAGCGTGGCCTGCGTCGTGGCGCCAAGTTCACCCTCGAATTCGCCTTGCTCGCCGACGGCGTGGCGCAGGCGGATCTCTACAAGGTGCTGGGGACCGACGAAGGCGTCGAGCGGGCGTTCCGCAAGCTCGATCAGATCAAGTCGAACATCCAGTGGTGGGAAGCCGGTGCACAGCCGCTGCAATGGCTGGCCGCGGGGGACGTGGTGATGACCTCGGCGTACAACGGTCGGGTCACCACGGCGCAGAGGGAAGGCCGTGATTTCGTCATGCAATGGAACGGCAGCCTCTATGATCTGGACCACTGGGCGATCGTCAAGGGCAGCAAGAACAAGGCGCTGGCCGAGACATTCATCGCCATGGCCAGCACCCCGGAACTGCAGAAGGTCTACGCCGAGGGGATTCCCTACGGCCCGACCAATACCCATACCATCGAGCTGATCGATCCGGCGATCCAGGGCAGCCTGCCGACGGCACCGCAGAACCTGAAGAATGCACGGGCCATGGATATCGAGTTCTGGATCGACCATGGCGAGGATCTGGAGCAGCGCTTCAACGCCTGGGCCAGCAAGTAAACGCGCGCCGCCCGGCCGCCTAGACGCAGCCGGGCAGCGCCAGTAACCAGTCAATTGCGGAGTGTATGGATGTGTCGCTGAATACCCTGGTTGTGCATGACCCCTTGTTGCAGGCGCAACCGGCCCGGGTCGGCCCGGTACGGGCCGGCGCCATCGCCAGCGAGTGCTTTGGCGTATCGGGCGCCGTTCGGCCGTTGGCCGGCGAGCGCGACCTGAATTTCCAGCTGTCCTGTGCGGACGGCTCATCCTACCTGCTGAAAATTTCCCATCCCCTGGAGAACCCTCAGGTGGTGGACTTCCAGAATCAGGCCTTGCTGCATATCCAGCGGGCCGATCCAGAACTCCCCGTGCAGCGCGTGTACGCCGCGCGCGACGGGCGTTATCTGGCCAGGGTCGAGGTAGAGGGGCAGCAGATGCTGGTGCGTCTGTTCTCCTTCGTCGATGGCTTGCCGCTGCATCAGGTCGAGCAGCGCAGCTCCGCGCTTCGCCATAACCTGGGCGAGGCGATGGCGCGGCTCGACCGCGCGCTAGGCGACTTTCACCACCCCGCCTCCAGCCACGAGCTGCTGTGGGACATGCAGCAGGCGGCGCGGTTGCGACCATTGCTGCAGCATATAGATGACGGTGAACTGCGTGATCGGGTGACGCAGGCGCTGGATGCCTTCGAGCGCCATGCACAGCCGCGTTATCCGCAACTGCGTGCGCAGGTCATCCATAACGATCTGAACCCGCACAACGTCATCGTCGACCCCCGGCATCCGGAGCGACTGCTCAACATCCTCGACTTCGGCGATATGGTGCACGCGCCGCTGATCAATGAAGTGGGCGTGGCAGCCGCCTATCAGCTGGGCCGCGAAGGTGACGTGCTGGCGCCGGCGCTGACCTTCATCGCGGCCTACCACCGCCTCAATCCGTTGCGCGATGCCGAGCTGGACATTCTTGCCGAACTGATCGCCACGCGGCTGGTGATGACCATCAGCATCACCGCCTGGCGGGCCAGCCTGCACCCGGAAAATCGTGACTACATCCTGCGCAACGTGCGCCAGGCGAGTGCCAGTCTGCGTGGTTTGGCGGCCATCCCCAGCGATACGGCGCGGGAGCGAATTCATCAGGCCTGTCGGGGAGCGCTGCAGCCATGAGCATGATCAACGGATTCAACGCCGCCGATGCGGCGCGGTTGAGCGAAAAAGAACGAAGCCTGATCGAACGCCGGGAGCGGCTGCTTGGCCCTGCCTATCGGCTGTTCTACGAGCGCCCGCTGCACACGGTGCGCGGGGAGGGCGTATGGCTGTACGACGAAGCTGGGCGTGCCTATCTGGATGCCTACAATAACGTCGCCTCCATCGGCCACTGCCACCCGCGGGTGGTGCAGGCCATCGCCGAGCAGGCGGCACGCCTGAATACCCACACCCGCTATCTGCAGGAAGGCATTCTCGATTACGCCGAGAACCTGCTGGCGACCTTTCCCGCTGCCCTGCAGCAGGTGATGTTCACCTGCACCGGCAGCGAAGCCAACGACCTGGCCCTGCGCATCGCCCGCCACTACACCGGCGGCACCGGGGTGATCATCACCCGGTTCGCCTACCACGGCGTTACCGGCGACATTTCCGCTCTGTCACCGTCGCTGGGGGCCAGCATCCAGCTGCCCGCCCATGCACGCACCGTGCGTGCGCCGGACGCCTATCGCCTGGGCGCCGAGCAGGCGGGCAAGCGCTTCGCCGAAGACGTGCGTGCCGCCATCGCCGATCTGCGCGCCAATGGCATCAAGCCGGCAGCGCTGCTGATCGACGGCATCTTCGCCAGTGACGGTATCTTCCCCGGCCCCCAGGGCTGCATCAGCGAAGCGGTTGCCATCGCTCAGGCCGAGGGGCTGCTGTATATCGCCGACGAAGTGCAGTGCGGTTTTGCCCGTACCGGCGATTGCATGTGGGGGTTCCAGCGGCACGCGGTGCAACCGGATCTGGTCAGCCTGGGCAAGCCGATGGGCAATGGACAGCCGATTGCCGGGGTGGTGGTGCGTCCCGAGGTGCTCGAACCGTTCGGGCGCAGCATGCGCTACTTCAATACCTTCGGCGGCAACCCGGTGTCCTGCGCCGCCGGCCAGGCCGTGCTGGATGTGATTCGCGACGAAGGCCTGCTGCAACGTTCGGCGCAGGTCGGCGGTTACCTGCTCGACGAGCTCGGCAAGCTGGGTGAGCGTCACGAGTGGATCGGCGATGTGCGCGGCGCCGGGATGTTCATTGGTGTCGAGCTGGTGAGCAACCGGGCAAGCAAGGCCGCGGCAGCGGAGCAGACGCGGCGTGTGGTCAACGGCATGCGAGAGCGTGGTGTGCTAATCAGCGCGGCCGGGCCGCTGGAAAATATCCTGAAGATTCGCCCGCTGCTGGCCTTCGAGAAGCCGCATGCCGACCTGTTGGTCTCGGCGCTGGACGAGGCGTTGCAGGCGTTGGGCTAATCGAAGAACTCGACGGGCACCTTGTCCGTCAGCCACACGCCGTTATCCGCCTGGAAGAACTTGAAGCCCTGCTGGTGCATGCGCAGGGCTTCGACTTTCAGGAGCACCGGGGTGCCGTAGCGTTTGCCCACGTCCATGGCCGTCGATCTGTCCGCAGATAGATGCACGTGGTGGCGAGCCCCGGGGATCAGCCCCTCGCGTTCGATGGCGGGCAGGAAACGCGTGGCAGTACCGTGGTAGAGCCACTCGGGGGGCTGCTTCTCGGTGTGCTGAAGCTGCACGTCGGCAGTGGAGTGCCCTTGTACCGCGCGAATCCGCAATCCGTCTTCGGAAATACCGAAGCGTTTCTTGTCGCTGCCGCTGACCACGGCCCGGATCAGTTGCAGATCCAGGTCGCGGCCTTCTCGGGCTGCACCTTCTATCAACCTGTCGATGGAGGCCCAGCCTTCGCTGTCCAGCTGCAGCCCGATTGCCTGAGGCTCGTGCCTGAGCACGAAGCTGAGAAATTTACTGATGTCGTCCAGTTGTCTGTTGCTCATGTCATCCCTGCCTGTCTTGAGTTTCCATTCTGTATGCCCTGATGCCGCCGCTGTCGCCGATGGTGGCAGGTCGGCGATGATAAGCGATAAGCACGACGCGCCACGGCTATCGGTACGCAAAATCCACACGGCACGCGCTCGGCGGGCAGGTGTTGATCAGGCGCCCGGCTTGCTGTCCAGCGCCTTGCAGCTGGCTGCGTAGTTCTGTCGGCAGGCGCTCTGGAACAGGCGGCGGGCCTGGTTGGGGTCGCGTTCGACACCCTGGATACCGCGCATGTAGAGGTTGCCGAGAATGTGCTGAGCCATGGGGTTGCCGCTACTGGCGGACTGATTCAGGTACTTGAGCATGGCCTGCGGGTTGCCGAATTCCGGGTTGTCGCGTCCTGTATACAGGTAGGCGAGGCTCACGGCCGCTTCGGCATGGCCGCGATCGGCTGCCTGTTTCCACCAGTACTCGGCCTGCTTGAGATCCTTTTGCGGTTTGCCGACGAAGTAGAAGCTGCCGAGCTTGAACTGGCTGTCCAGGTCGCCGCGCTGCGCGAGGCTGTTCAGGCGTTGGAAGTCGTCGTCACCTGCCTGTTGTTCAGGCGTCACCACCGTGGCCGGATCCTGATGGGGGGGCGCCGTGGCAGCGTCTTCTTCCCGGCTGGCGCAACCGGCGATCAGCAGAATGCCGCAGGCCAGCAAGAGGGGAGTGGTCAGGTGTGAACGTCGGATCATTTCTAGGCTCCTGGGCAAGGGCGAACTGTACTCGATGGCCGCTTTCGGTCATGCAGTCGCCAGTGCTTCGATTGTTGTGGGGGCTTCGACCCGGTCGCGGCCCAACGGTTCGTTCATCCCGGGAAAAGGTGCCTTCGGTTGGAACCTGCTTGGCGATATGAAATTAATGTAGTATTTTTTCATGAAATATCTTTCGATAATTTCATTTCATGTTCAAGCAGTCCTCCCAGCATATCGGCACTTATTACGCTGGCAGCTATCCCGGCTCGATTCCGCTTCGCCCCAGCCTGGACGCCAGTCTCGATTGTGACGTGCTGATCATCGGCGCTGGTTTCAGCGGGCTGCATACCGGCCTGCGCCTGGCCCTGGCTGGCAAGCGCGTGGTGCTGCTGGAAGCCAGCCGGGTCGCCTGGGCGGCGTCCGGGCGTAACGGCGGGCAGGCCTTGCTGGGCTGGTCCTGCGATATGCCGCCGCTGGAAAGGGCGCTTGGCCCCGACGGCGCGCGGCGCCTCTGGGACAGCATGTGCTGGGCTGCCGAAGAAATGCGCGAGTTGCCTGGGCGCCATGGTTTCGAGGTCGATTACCGGCTCGGCAGCTTGTGGACTGCGGTCCAGCAGCGGCGTGTCGGTCAGTTGCGCGAGGCGCAGAGCGAAGCGCTGCACAAATGGGGCTACGGGGATCTGCGCCTGATCGAGGGCGAGGAACTGCGTGAGTGGGTCGATAGCCCGCGCTACATCGCTGCGCTGCATGACGCCCGGGGCGCCCATCTCAATCCGCTGAAATTGGCCCAGGGCCTGGCGACGGCCATCGAGCAGGCTGGGGGGCTGATCTTCGAACAGAGCCAGGTGCTCGCGTACGAAGCGTCGGCTGGCGGCTACCGTGCGCGTACCGACCAAGGTGAAGTACGGGCCGATGTGCTGGTGTTGGCCTGTAATGCCTACCTCGACGATCTGGACAGATCCCTGTCCCGGCGCATTCTGCCGGTGGGTTCCTATCAGGTGGCGACGGCGGTGCTCGAGCCACAGCTGGCGCGATCGCTGTTGCCCCATGACAGTTGCGTGATCGACAACCAATTCGTCCCCGACTATTTCCGCCTCACGCCGGACAACCGCCTGCTGTTCGGCGGTGGTTGTACCTATCTGGGTGGATTGCCCAGCGACGTGCCCGCGGCTACTCGGCCCTATCTGGAACGTGTGTTTCCGCAGCTCGCCGGTGTGGATATCGAGTTTGGCTGGGGCGGGCATATCGATGTCACCCTGAAGCGCACACCCGATGTTGGCCGCCAGGACCAGCGTTACTGGCTGCAGGGTTTTTCCGGCCACGGCGTGCTGCCGACCCTGGCCGCGGCGCGGGCGGTGAGCGATTCGATTCTCGGCGATGAACAGTTGCTGGCACTCTATCAACGCATCGGCAACCCGCGGTTTCCCGGCGGCTCGTGGCTGGCTGCGCCGCTCGAAGCGGCGGGCAAGGCCTGGTACCGGCTGCGCGACAGCATATGAAGGACAGCAGCATGGACATGCAAGAAGAAATCGAGGGGCTCGCGATCCTGATTCGCGACCTGCGCAAGCACAAGAACCTGACGTTGGGTGAGCTGGCCGCCCGTATCGGTCGCTCGGTGGGTTTTCTGTCCCAGGTCGAACGTGGCCTGTCACGGCCGACCGTGGCGGATCTGACCGCCATCAGCGAGACCCTCGGGGTGCCGACCACCTATTTCTACAGCCTTGCCAAGCCCCGGGCGTTGCCCTGGGTCACCCGGCCCGGGGAGCGTCGCACGCTTTACTACGCCGGAGGGATCACCGATGTGCTGGTGTCGCCGAGCATGTCGGCTGGCTTTGCCATGCTGGAGAGTCACCTGGCGCCTGGCGCCACCAGTGGTGACGGGCACCTGAACGACAGTTCGGAGCAGGGCGGCTTCGTGCTCGAAGGGCAGTTGAGCATCTGGCTGGACGATCAGCCCGATCCCATCACTCTGGGCCCCGACGACAGCTTCCAGTTGCCGCCCCATCGCCACTTTCGTTACGCCAACCTTACCGATCAGCCCGCACGGGTACTCTGGGTGTTCCGCTGAGCGGACACGGGATCCTCGCCATGACCACCGACAACCTGCTCGACGAAGTCCGCGCCTTTCGCGCCGCTCACCCTGACGTCCGCTACGTGGACCTGATCTGTCTGGACATTCCCGGGCACTTCTATGGCAAACGCTATCCCATCGACATGCTGGAGAAGGTCGCCGCCGGCAGCCAGCTCAAGCTGCCGCAGAACTGCGTGCTGCTCGGCGCACAGGGCGGCCTGCACGTGATCGGCGACTACTGCTTCAACGATGGCGACCCGGATGCCACGCGCCGGCTGATTCCCGGCACGCTCAAGCCGGTACGCTGGGAAAGCCAGCCCCTGGGGCAGATGCTGATCAGCTCCGATGGCACCGAATCGCCCATCGAGTTCGAGCCACGGGAGGTGCTGTCGCGGGTTCTGCAGCGGTTGGCGGCCAAGGGCATTCGTCCGGTAGTGGCTTTCGAGCTGGAGTTCTATCTGTTCGACCGTGCCCTCAAGGACGGGCTGCCCCAGTACCCGCGCGACAGCCTGTGTGGCGACGAGGACGATCAGCCCACCCTGCATATCGACCGGCTGTCGCGTTTTTCCACGGTGCTGCACGAGATCGTCGAGGCGGCCGAGGAGCAGGGCATCGATGCCAACGTGATCACTGCGGAAATTGGCCCGGGGCAGTTCGAGATCAATTTCGGTCACTGTGACGACGGCCTGCAGGCGGCGGACTGGGCAGCGCTCTTCACTCGGCTTACCCGCGGCGTGGCGCTCAAGAATGGCCATCGGGCCAGCTTCATGAGCAAACCCTATCTCGATGCTCCCGGCAGCGGCATGCACGTGCACGTCAGCCTCTATGACGCGCAGGGCAACAACTTGCTGGCCATCGATGAACAGCGGCCGTTACGTCACGCCGTGGCCGGCTGCCTGGCATGGCTGCCGCATTGCATGCCGATCTTCGCCGCCCATCACAATGCCTACCGACGCTACGGCTCGCGGGTGAATGCGGCGAGTCGCGCCAGTTGGGGGCATGAAGATCGTGACGCCTGCGTGCGTATCCCCGATTCGGATGCCCGCAACCTGCGCATCGAACACCGCCTGGCGGGTGCCGACGCCAACCCCTATCTGGTGCTGGCGGCGATTCTGGCGGCCATGGAGCATGGTCTGGAGCAGCGCATCGAGCCCATCGCTCCGTTGAACGAGAACCGCCAGAGCGGTATCGATTTCCCCATGGACATGCTTTCCGCGGTCGCAGCCATGCGCCATCACCCGGCGGTGAATGCCGGGCTGGGCGAGGAGTTCGTGATGGTCTATTGCGAGAACAAACGCCAGGATCACCTGGCGTTCATGGACAGCATCAGTGCCCGCGAGTACCGCTGGTTTCTATGACCGACCTGTAAACCAGGAGCCGCAAGTGACGAGCCTTCGCAGGCTCGCAACCTGCGGCTCCAGGCTTGGCGGGTGGGGCTGGCGGTTAGCGGAACAGCGACCAGCTTACCGCGTAGTCGTTGAAGCCCAGGCCCCAGAGCGCTACGGTCAGTGCCAGAATCAGCTCCAGTACCAGCACGCCGATCGCCAGGGTACCTCCCGAGATGGTCAGGCCCTCGTTGACCGGAATGCGCAGAAACGCCGGCATGCCTACATAAAGAAGGCGAGCGCTGTAGGCGAGGGCGATGATGCCGACCATCAGCAGCAACCAGGCTTTCGGGTACAGCAGCGCGATACCGGCGATGAACAGCGGCGTGGCCACGTAGCCGGCGAAGACGATGCAGCGGCGACGGCTCGGGCGGCTGGCGAACGAATCCGACATCCAGTGGATGACGTTACCCATGATGGCGACGCCGACCAGCATCAGGATATAGAACACGATACCCAGCGCTGCTGCCGTGGGGATCGCCACCTTGTAGGCCTCGCCACCCAGATGCCAACCGATTTGGGTGGTGCCGATGAAGGCACTGACGACGGGAATGAGTGCCATCAGTAGTACGTGATGGGCGTAAAGGCGCGTGATGCTTTCCTTTTCCCGGTCGATGTTGCGCCACTCGCGGCCCGGATTGGCCAGTAGCCCCCAAATGTGATTGATCATGACTCTTCTCCTCTGGCTCCGGCATTCCTGCCGGCATGGGATATCCGAGAGCTGATCAGCCTGGATCGTGCGGCACCCGCAATACAATTCAGCCCTCACAAGGTATGAGTGAAGTTCACCGCAATAGGTTTGACCAGAAATTTGCCCGCCGCCCTGATGAGGCATGCTTGGCCAGCCAGGCAGGGCGCCAGAGGCTACGGTTGGCGGGACGATCGGCGGGTTCCCCGGGCCGGCACACGGGTCGTAACGGCGTATGTCGGCTGTCGGCCGGAGAGGCTCGGGCGCCTGCCGCAGAGCCCCCTGATGGCGCGCTTCTGCGCCCCGGCGGGGCAGGGGAGGGCGATAACCCTGATTTTCATGTGTGCTTTTTGGCCCCTGCCCCGCCCAGAGTAAAAATGCTATGTTCCGCACCCTCTTCGGCAGGGGTAGATCATGAGCGACGACAAGGCACGCAATCCATCCACTGAGCAGCCAGACACTGGCAAGCGCGGTGGCTGTCTGTGGCTGACCCTGCTGGGTCTGGGGTTCATCGTGCTGGTGTTCGGCATCATCATCTACGCCATCACCCGCGAGCAGACCGCCGACATTCAAGCCAACGAGCTGGGTGCCATTCAGGCCTGCTGGGTCAAGGCGAATGACCCGACGGCCAAGCCGACCTCGCGCTCGTTCGCTACCGATAGCTGCAAGGAAATGGAAAAGCAGTTCCGTATCAAGTACGGCCGTGAGCCCGAGTAGATGAGCAAGGATCAGACCGCTCCGTCCAAGCGCTTCCTGCTGATTCTGTGCCTGCTGCTGCTGGCCATCGTGCTGGCGATCGGGGCGTGGGTGTGGGGCCGTTTTGGTGTCGCCTACCTGCGCCCCTTCGGCGATCAGGAACAGCAGGCGGTATTCTTTCAGGGCGGCGGGCTGAAACTGCCCGCCGAGCTCGCCGGGCCGGGCAAGATCCGCGTGGTGCATTTCTGGGACCCCCAGTGCCCGTGCCACAAGGAAACCGATGCCCACCTCAATTATCTGATCAGCCTCTACCGCTTTTCCGGCGTCGAGTTCTACAGTGTGCAGAAGCCGGGAAGCGAGGGCGAAATGCTGCCGTTCCTGCGCGGCAAGCTCACGCCTCTTGAGTCGCTGGAGGGCATGGAGTCGATTCCGGCCAGCCCGGCCATCGCCATCTGGGATCAGCAGGGGCGTCTGGCTTATGCTGGCCCCTACAGCGAGGGGTTGGTGTGCAACTCCTCGAACAGTTTCGTGGAACCGATTCTCGACGCGCTTTCGGCGAACCGCAGTGTTTCCGCGGCCAATACCATGTCGGTTGGCTGCTACTGTGATTGGAAGCCTGTAGAAGGATCGTGATTTGAGGCAATGCCCTGCTTTTTTCAGGGTTATTGCTGTGCGACATATTGCCGCGCAATCGCGCCGATATGAGCCACTATTATAAGTCGCAACTCATCCATCCATTCGCGGCCCGCCAGCGGGCCGCGGTTTCGGCTCGCGCTACAGGTGCGGCCACATGGGGCTTTGCGAGCTGAGCGAGATATCACCGGGCGCAGGGTTGCGGCCGGCGGTGTAGGGCTGGGGCAGTGCGGGGCGAGCTATACACCCTGACTATTTGTAGGCCCATCGTCGTTATGCGGTTGGTTTTTTTGGCTGCGTAACCGAAAATGTCGCCCCCTCCGTTTAGTAGTTTCGATGCTGAAACGATTTCGGTGCGCCTGTGCACCGTTTTCCTGGCATGCCCTGCCGTATTGGGCATCAGGCTGAACAGAACGCTATGTGGGATATCACTTTGCTGAAGGTCGTGAAATGAGAGAAGAGAAGTACCACCGCTTGTTCCGCACGCTTCTGACGATTGTCGTGGCCGTCTCCCTGAGTGGCTGCGATTGGATTCTTTTCGATTCGAAAGGCCAGATCGGCATTGAGCAGCGCAACCTCATCATTACCGCCACTCTGCTGATGCTGATCGTGGTGGTACCCGTCATTTTCATGACCATTCTGTTCGCCTGGCGCTATCGCTCCTCGAACAAGGACGCGACCTACGCGCCCGAGTGGGCTCATTCGCACAAGATCGAGGCCATCGTCTGGGGCGTTCCTTGCGTGATCATCGCCGTACTGGCGGTCATCACCTGGAAGACCACGCACGAGCTGGACCCGTACAAGCCGATCGAATCCGATGTCAAACCACTGGTCGTCGAAGTGGTTTCGCTGGATTGGAAATGGCTGTTCATCTACCCGGAGCAGGGCATCGCTACCGTCAATGAACTGTACGTTCCTGCGAACACCCCGCTGAGCTTCCAGATCACCTCTCAGACCGTGATGAATACCTTCTTCATCCCGCAGCTGGGCGGCATGGTCTATGCCATGGGCGGCATGCGCACTCAGCTGCATCTGATTGCTAACGAGCCGGGCGAGTTCTTCGGCGTATCGGGCAACTACAGCGGTCACGGTTTCTCGGGCATGAAGTTCAAGACTCATGCGACCAGCAACGAAGAGTTCGAGCAGTGGGTGGCCAAGGTCAAACAGTCGCCGAACACGCTGGACTTCAACGGTAGCTACCAGCTGCTGAGCAAGGCAAGCGAGAACAACCCCGTCGAGTACTTCAACGCTCAGCCTGGTCTGTTCCGTCAGATCCTTGGCCAGTACATCGATTACAAGAGCAACCCTGTGAGCGAAGCCGCGCACGATTCAGGTGCGGAGGAATAAACGATGTTCGGAAAGCTGACACTAGATGCAATACCCCTGCACGAGCCCATCCTTGTCGTCACGATGATTGCCGTGGTGCTGGGTGGTCTCGGGCTGTTCGCCGCCCTGACCTACTTCAAGAAGTGGGGCTACCTGTGGCACGAATGGCTGACTTCGGTCGACCACAAGAAAATCGGCGTGATGTACATCATCGTCGCCCTGGTCATGCTGCTGCGCGGCTTCGCCGACGCGATCATGATGCGTACCCAGCTGGCGATCGCCACTGGCGGCTCCGAAGGGTATCTGCCACCGCACCACTACGATCAGATCTTCACCGCTCACGGTACGATCATGATCTTCTTCGTGGCCATGCCACTGGTGGTCGGTCTGATGAACATCGTCACGCCGCTGCAGATCGGTGCGCGCGACGTTGCCTTCCCGTTCCTCAACTCGCTGAGCTTCTGGCTCTTCGTGGTGGGTGTACTGCTGACCAACGTTTCGCTGTTCGTGGGCGAGTTCGCCATGACCGGCTGGGTCGCGTATCCACCGCTGTCAGGCATCGAGTACAGTCCGGGAGTCGGGGTCGACTACTACATATGGGCGCTGCAGATATCCGGTATCGGTACGCTGCTGACCGGTGTCAACTTCTTCGTGACCATCATCAAGATGCGTGCCCCTGGCATGACCCTGATGAAAATGCCGATCTTCACCTGGACCATCCTGTGCACCAGCGTGATCATCTGCGGCGCGTTCCCGATTCTGACCGCCGTACTCGGCATGCTGACTCTGGATCGCTACCTGGATTTCCACTTCTTCACTAACGAAGCTGGTGGCAACCCGATGATGTACGTCAACCTCCTGTGGGCCTGGGGCCACCCTGAGGTGTACATCCTGATCCTGCCGGCCTTCGGCGTGTTCTCCGAAGTAACCTCGGTGTTCGCTCGCAAGCGTCTGTTCGGCTATGCCTCGATGGTCTGGGCTACCGTGGCGATCACCGTACTGTCGTTCGTGGTATGGCTGCACCACTTCTTCACCATGGGCTCCGGCGCCAGCGTCAACGCCTTCTTCGGTATCGCGACGATGATCATCGCCATCCCGACCGGTGTGAAGATCTTCACCTGGCTGTTCACCATGTACCGCGGTCGTCTGGAGTTCACTTCGCCGATCCTGTGGACCCTGGGCTTCATCATCACCTTCTCCATCGGTGGTATGACCGGCGTACTGCTGGCCGTTCCAGGTGCTGACTTCCTGCTGCACAACAGCCTGTTCCTGATCGCCCACTTCCACAACGTGATCATCGGCGGTGCGGTATTCGGCTACATGGCCGGTATCACCTTCTGGTTCCCGAAAGCGTTCGGCTTCAAGCTGCACGAAGGTTGGGGCAAGGCATCGTTCTGGTTCTGGATCGTCGGTTTCTACCTGGCGTTCATGCCGCTGTACATCCTCGGCTTCATGGGCATGACCCGTCGTCTGAACAGCACCACCAACCCGGAATGGGAGCCGTGGCTGCACATCGCCGTGGTCGGCGCCGTGCTGATCGGTATCGGTATCCTCTGCACCCTGATCCAGTTCGCTGTGTCGATCATCAAGCGCAAGGAACTGGCCGACGTGACTGGCGACCCATGGGACGCTCGTACCCTGGAATGGTCGACTTCGTCGCCACCGCCGTTCTACAACTTCGCGGTAACCCCGCGTGGTGATCGTATCGACGAGTTCCACGAAATGAAGCGTGACGGTCTGCCGGCTGCGCCCACCAAGTACTCGCCGATCCACATGCCGAAGAACACCGGCGTTGGCCTGATCATGTCCGTAGGTGCTCTGGCCTTCGGTTTCGCGCTGATCTGGCACATCTGGTGGCTGGCTGCATTGAGCTTCGTGGGTACCTTCGCCGTCCTGATTCGCAACAGCTACAACACGGACGTCGACTACTACGTGCAGCCCGATGAAATCGAACGCATCGAGAAGGCACACATTCAAGCAAAGGCTAAGCAGGCTTAAACCATGTCTAGTGAAGTGATCAGCAACCACGCTGCTCATGCCGATGAGCATGAGCACGAACATCACCACGACGCGGGTGAGATGAAGGTCTTCGGGTTCTGGATTTACCTGATGACCGACTGCATCCTGTTCGCGAGTATCTTCGCAGGCTTCGCGGTGCTCAGCACCGCGTACGCCGGCGGTCCTACTCCGAAGGATCTGATCGACCTGAAACTCGTTCTGGTCGAAACATTCGCCCTGTTGTTCTCGAGCATCACCTACGGCATGGCCATGCTGGCCATGTACCGTGGCGATAAAGGCAAGGTGCTGTCCTGGCTGGCAGCCACCTTCCTGTTCGGTGTGGTGTTCATCTCGATCGAGCTGTACGAGTTCCATCACCTGATCCACGAAGGTGCCGCTCCGCAGGTCAGTGCTTACTGGTCCGCGTTCTTCACCCTGGTCGGCACCCACGGTCTGCACGTCAGTGCCGGTCTGGTGTGGATGGCGGTGATGATGCATCAGGTCGCCAGCCGCGGCCTGACGCCGGTTACCCAGACCCGCCTGAGCTGCCTGAGCCTGTTCTGGCACTTCCTCGACGTGGTGTGGATCTGCGTGTTTACCGTTGTCTATCTGATGGGGGCTCTGTAATGGCTCATGATCACCACTCTGCCGCCGGCGCGAGCCATGGCAGCACCAAGGATTACGTAGTCGGTTTCGTACTGTCGGTAATCCTCACCGTGATCCCGTTCGCGATCGTGATGAACCCCGTCATGTCGAAAGCGGCCACGCTGTTCACCATCGTCGCTTTCGCGGTCGTGCAGATCTACGTACACCTCGTGTACTTCCTGCACATGAACACCTCGTCCGAGCAGCGTTGGAATACGGTGGCGTTCGCGTTCACCATCCTGATCACCATCATCGTCGTAGCGCTCTCGATCTGGATCATCTGGAGCATGCACTACTACATGATGGCCAACTAAAAAGAGAGCAGCCTGATGTTCAAGCAATACCTGCTCCTGACCAAGCCGGGCATCGTCTTCGGAAACATGATTTCCGTTGCCGGTGGCTTCTTCCTGGCTTCGAAGGGGGATATCGACCTGATGCTGTTCCTGGCAACAGCGCTCGGCGTCGCTCTGGTCATTGCTTCCGGTTGCGTGTTCAACAACTACATCGATAGGGACATCGATGAAAAGATGGAGCGGACCAAGAACAGGGTGCTGGTAAAAGGCCTGGTTCCGCCGACTCATGCCATCGTTTACGCCTGCATCCTCGGGATTGCAGGCGTTGCCTTGCTCTATAAAGCCACGAACCTGCTTGCTGTCGCCTTGGTCCTGATGGGCTTCGTCGTCTACGTCGGGCTGTACAGCCTGTACCTCAAGCGGAATTCGGTTTATGGAACCCTGGTTGGCAGTCTGTCGGGCGCCGCTCCCCCTGTTGTGGGCTATTGCGCTGTAAGCAACGAGTTCGATGTAGGTGCGGCGATTCTGCTGCTGATCTTCAGCCTCTGGCAGATGCCTCACTCCTACGCGATCGCGATCTTTCGTTTCAATGACTACCAGGCCGCCAACATTCCGGTGTTGCCGGTGATCAAGGGCATTCCTGCTGCCAAGCGCAGCATCGTCCTGTACATCGCCGCGTTCCTGGTCGCCACCCTGATGCTGACCATCAGTGGTTACGCCGGTTACAGCTACTTCGTGGTAGCGGTGGTCAGCGGTGCCTACTGGTTGTGGATGGGGGTGTCGGGCTACAAGGCAGTCGATGACAAGGTCTGGGCACGCAAGCTGTTCGTGTTCTCGATCGTCACCATCACCGCGCTGAGCGTGATGATGTCGGTAGACTTCCAGGCTACGCCGAGCCAGATGCTGATGACCTCGGTCAACAACATCTGTGGTGCAGACAACGTCAGTGGTTTCTGCGCGGCGTTCGCCGCCCGCTAAACCTCGACGCGCGAATCGAACGGGCCCCGTCATCGCTGATGACGGGGCCCGTTTTCGTTTGGCAGGTATCGAAAAACGATCTGCGCTTTCTGGTAGACAGAGCCGTGTGCTGTCCCCTGTCGACATGCTCGTTCACGACGCGTAAACGCCGCTTTCGGCTCGCCTCCTTCGCCCTGCGGACCAGCTTTCGGCCGTTACCCCGCTGCGCTACGGCTCACCTGTTTTCGTGGCGGCGCCACGGCTTTGCGCTGGCGGCCTCGTTTACCTTTTTAAACTCTCTGCAAGGGCTGTTAAGGTGTCTGCCCTGAAGGGTTCGGCTATCTGGAGAAACGACCATGGGTGAGCAGGATCCTTTCATCAAGGGCCTCAAGGAGCGTCTGCCCGACGACCTCAGGGACTCCTTCAGCGCCGAGCAGCTCGATGCGCTTCAGGTCGCTTTCGGGGCGCGTCAGTGGGGCCGGCATAGTCTGGATCTGCGCGGTACGGTCAAGCTGTGGCGCTGGCGCTATTACTTCGTGCTGCTGGCCGGGCGCAACAAGCGCGACCTCAGTCGAGCCCAGCAGGAGCTGTCGCTGACCGCCAAGGCGATAGGCGTCAGCGTGTTTCTGCTGGTGTCGCTGGCGCTGGGGTTGCTGTTTCTCTATCTGCTCAAGTCGGCCCTGGGTATCAACCTGTTTTCCGGGTTTTCGCTGGGCGTGTGGGACTGGTTCAAGAGCGGCTGAACAGCATCGCCTTCAAGCCGCCTTCGGCCTGCGCATCGGGGAACTCCGCCGGGTTTTCCAGGCGCCGCTCGAAGCGCAGCTCGGGTGCTTCGCTGGCCATGCCGGCGATCAGGAAGTCGCTGCCGATGTTGGGGTCGTTGACGCAGGCCAGCACGCGGCCTTCGGCACTGAGCAGCTCGGGGAGCTTGCGGAGAATTTTCTGGTAGTCACGGGTGAGGGCGAAGCTGCCCTTCTGGAAGGAGGGCGGGTCGATGATGATCAGATCATAGGGGCCGTGGCGTTTTACCTTGCCCCATGACTTGAACAGCTCGTGGCCCAGAAAGCTGACCCGGCTCAGGTCATGGCCGTTGAGGCGATGGTTGTCACGGCCGCGGCTCAGCGCCGCCTTGGCCATGTCCAGGTTGACCACATGCTCGGCACCACCAGCGAGTGCCGCGATGGAGAATCCGCAGGTATAGGCGAACAGGTTGAGTATCCGCTGGCCGCTGGCATTCTCGCGGACCCAGCGGCGGCCCAGGCGCATATCGAGAAACAGCCCGGTGTTCTGCTTGCGACCCAGGTCGAGAAGAAAGCGCAGGCCGTCTTCCTCGATGATCCACTCTTCGGGCAACTCGCCCACCAGACACTGCATCGGGCTGTCGGTCTGATAGCGATGCTGCAGCAGCAGGCTGTGGGCCTGGCTGCGCTGCCATTCGCCGGACTGGCTCACTTGCAGCAACATCGTCTGCAGGGCCTCGAGTTCATCGGCCGGCGGCTCCCTGAACAGGCACACCAGCACGATGCCCTGCAGCCAGTCGACGGTGATGTGTTCGAGCCCTTCCCAGCAACGACCACGGCCATGGAACAGGCGCAGGGTGTGCGCCGGTGCGTCATCGAGCGCACGGCTGAGGTGCTGGTGGAGAAAATCCAGATTGGCAGGGGTCATGGGGGCTATCGGTTGCCGGGCGCGGCAGTTTAAACCAAAGCGCTGCATCGCTCACGAAGCCTCGCCTGCGGTTTCATGCATGACGCCCCTGTCGGCCGGGTTGGGGCAATGGCCGCCCGCTTGCCCTCGAGCAGGCCCCGCGCTAACCTGCGCAGGCCGCTGCACAATCAGCGGCCGGGTTTGGCGACCCGATCTACGTTAGGCGCACAGGCGCCAAAAACACATTTGCAGGCGCTTTTTTTACGCCCGCAGTGTCGTTTTATGGTGGCCGTGCGCGGGAGACCTTCGGGTCTGCCGGGTGCCTAACGTCCCGGTTCGCCAACCTGCGCACGGCTGCCACCCATGATCGTTTGGCGACGGTTCGTGGCAGCTCCAGCAATACGTTAGGAGCACTACACCATGACCCATCCACACGCCCTCGATCCGTCCGCATGCTGCCCTGCTGATCACGAGCACGGAGGCTGCCATGACTGACTTCCTCCCGCTATCCAGCAACCCGACCACCACCCCAGTGCTGCTGATCGACAGCCGTTGTTCCTACGCCGACCTGCATGAAAGCGCCCAGCAGCGTTTCAGGGCGGTGTGCGGCCTGCTGCACAGTCTCGCCGCCATGAGCATCACCCAGGCCGACGGCCTGGACATACAGCACATCAGCGAAGCCGCGTACCTGCTTGCCGAGGATGGCTGCGATCTGGCCAGGGCCGCTCACCAGGCGGCGATGCGCGAGAAGCGTCTGCGCTGAACGAGGGGGGCGGGTCGGCAACCGGCCTGCCCGCACCGGGCGCGGCACCTCGACGCTTCGCCCAGGCCGGCTTTTTCGCCATGCATAAAAAAGCCCGTCACGAGGACGGGCCAACTGTGCCATGACACTGGAGTAAAACGATGCGATGCAGCCTTACAGGATCGACAGCGGGTAGTTGAAGATCAGGCGGTTCTCGTCGAACTCGTTGGCGCTGTAGTCGCGACGGATGCTCGCGTTGCGCCAGCGCATGCTCAGGTTCTTGAACGCGCCGCTCTGGATCACGTAGGCCAGCTCGGTTTCACGGCCCCATTCCTTGCCATCGTCGGTGGTGCCGACATGCACGTTGCTGCCGCTGATGTAACGGTTCATCAGGGTCAGGCCAGGAACGCCCACACCGGCGAAGTTGAAGTCATGACGCACCTGCCAGGATTTCTCCTTGGCGTTGTCGTAGCTGGAGTTGTAGCTGTCGTTGGCCAGGGTACCGCCGCTGGTGCCCGAAACGCGCATCCAGCCGGTGTCGCCGCTGACCTTCTGCAGGCCGACGTAGACGGTGTTGCTGCCGTACTTGGCGGAGAACAGGCCGGAGTAGACCTTGTTGTCCAGCTTGCCGGCTTTGGCCGAGCCATCGTCTTCGCCCTGGAAGTAGCCGAGGTTGGCGCCCAGTGTCCAGTCGCCGATCGGCTGGCTGTGGGTCAGCTGTACGTACTGCTGCTCGTAGATATCCTTGAGTTCCGCGCCCCACAGGCCGATCAGGGTGCGGTCGCCATTGAACTTGTATTCGCCACCGACGAAGTTGAAGCGGTCGGAAGCGGCACCTGCGTAGATCAGGTCTTCCATGCTCGCGTTGTTACGCTCGCTGTTCTGGCGGAACTGACCGCCATACAGGGTCAGGCCGGTGATCTCGTTGGACGTGACCTGGCCACCACGCAGGGTCTGCGGCAGGGAACGACCATCGTCGGCACGCAGGATCGGCAGCACTGGCATCCACTCGCCGACCTTCAGTTCGGTCTTGGAGATCTTGGCTTTGGCAGCCAGGGCCAGGCGACCGTAGTCATCCGCCGGGCGACCATCGTCATGGCGCGGCAGCAGGCCGGTGCCGTAGGTGCCGCCACCGCCGTCGAGCTTGACCGAGAGCATGCCCAGGGCATCGACACCGAAGCCGACCACGCCAGGGGTGTAACCGGAGCGCGCATCGAGGATGAAGCTCTGCGTCCACTCTTCGGCCTTGCTCTGGGCGTTGGCCGGGTTGGTGAAGTTCCGGTTGATGTAGAAGTTGCGCAGGTTCAGGGAAACCTTGGCGTCGTCGACGAAACCTTCGGCCTGGGCTGCGAAGGGCAGGGCGAGGGCCATGCTGCCTGCGCCGATGAGGCCCAGCGAGATGATCTTGCGTGGTGTCATTGTTGTTGTGCTCCCGTTTTTTGAACAGACCATCCTCTGCCAATCACCGATCGACATGCCGTGAGGAAGGTATGGATAGCCCCGTGCAGGGCGACAGACCTGCGTGCAGACACACAGGACTCTGCTTCAGGCCCTAGCCGTCGGCGAATAGGTGGCGCGCAGGTATCGAGATGAATGCGGCAGACTGGGCAAGGGAGCCCAAGGCGAGTTGGCGTGGTGCGGATGACGTGAAGGCGACAGTCTTCATGGTGCGACCTTTTTTGTTTTTATTAGGTTCTGTTGTCATACAACATTGCCGCTGATTATCTGCAGCTCTGAATCGGCTTGTCAACGCACTCTGATGAAATGTTCCGTCAGGCCCGTTCACGTCGCTCCTTTGCGATTCCATAATGTGGGAAAACCCGCATGAAGCCTGCATTTCAGTTATCGCGGCGGCTAATTTCTGTATGTCCGCATGGGCCAACTATACGACCTTGGCCGCCGGCCAGATAATAAGAAATGTTGTGTGATAACGTATGACGATATTTATCAGTGCAGGAAATCCCATGCCGCATTGTCTTGTCGAGGCCCCGCGCTCACTGGAAAAAACGCTCGGTGGCGATGAGTTGGTCGCTCTGGTGCATGACGCCGCGATGGGCACCGGATTGTTCAGGGAGGGTGAGGTGAAGGTACGCCTGAGCCTCTACGACCACTACAGTGTCGGCGGCAGTCAGGGCGATTTCCTGCATGTGATCTTCTACCTGCTGGCCGGCCGTACGGACGAGCAGAAGAAAGCCCTGTCGATGGCCATCGTGCGCTCGCTGGTGGAGCGCCTGCCGGAGGTCGAAAGCATTTCTCTGGATGTGCGGGACATGCGCCGTGAAGCCTTCAGCAACCGGCGCAGTTGCCTGGACGCAGGCTGATGGGCAGGCCGGGCGGCCGAGGTGCCGCCCGACTGTTGGTTGAACCCGGCAGGAGATCAGCCCCGGTAGTAGCGCTGCGCCACGAACGGGGTCTTGGCGACCTTCATGGCGACGCGCTTGCCGCGCACCAGGGCCCATACATCGCTGTCCACGGCGACGTGGCTGCTCCGTACGTACCCCATGGCCAGCGGTGCGCCCAGGCTCGGGCCGAAGCCTCCGCTGCACACCTGACCGATGAGCTCGCCCTCGGCATTCACCAGTTCCGCACCTTCACGTACCGGCGTGCGTTCCTGGGGTAGCAGGCCGACACGTTTGCGGGCGACGCCTTCCCGCTGCTGCGCGAAGATCCGCTCGGCACCCGGGAAGCCGCCTGGGCGAGTGCCATCGGCCCGTCGCGCCTTGGAGATCGCCCAGAGCAGGCTCGCCTCGATCGGCGTGGTGTCGGTGCTCATGTCGTGGCCATACAGGCACAGGCCGGCCTCCAGGCGCAGCGAGTCACGGGCGCCCAGGCCGATCGCCTGCACTTCGGGCTCGGCCAGCAGGCTGCGTGCCAGGGCTTCGGCATGGGCGGCGGGCACGGAGATTTCGTAGCCATCCTCACCGGTGTAGCCCGAGCGGCTGACGTAGCAATCGACGCCGAGCAGGCGTACCGCGGCGAACTGCATGAAGGTCATCTTCGCGACTTCAGGTGCCAGGCGGGTGAGTACGTCGACCGCCCTGGGGCCCTGCAGGGCGAGCAGGGCGCGCTCGAAGCGCGATTCGATCTGGCACTGGTTGGCGATGTGCTGCTGCAGGTGCATCAGGTCCTGATGCTTGCAGGCCGCGTTGACCACCAGAAACAGCGTGTCGTCGCCCAGGTTGGCGACCATCAGGTCGTCGAGGATGCCGCCATTGGCGTCGGTGAACATGGCGTAGCGCTGCATGCCCACCGGCAGGTCGACGATATCCACCGGTACCAGGCTCTCCAGCGCCTTGGCGGCGCCGGCGCCGCGCAGGATGATCTGGCCCATGTGCGAGACGTCGAACAGCCCGGCGGCTTCGCGGGTGTGCAGGTGTTCCTTCATCACGCCGAGCGGATATTGCACCGGCATCTCGTAGCCAGCGAACGGCACCATGCGTGCGCCCAATTCCAGGTGCAGCGCGTGGAGGGGCGTTTTCGCCAGAATTTCAGAGCTCATTGCGCTCTCCTGTGTAGGTCGTGAGCGGCCCGCAATCGCGTGCGGGCATAAGGGGGGCTGCCGAAGCGTTCGGCAGCCCGGCGCGATCAGGCGTCCTGATAAGCCTCGATGGGGGGGCAGGCACAGACCAGATTGCGGTCGCCGAACACGTTGTCGACCCGGCCTACCGGCGGCCAGTATTTGCCGTCGATCAGACTGCGGGTCGGGAAGACCGCCTGCTCGCGGCTGTACGGATGCGTCCACTCACCCACCAGTTCGGCGGCGGTGTGCGGGGCATTCTTCAGCGGGTTGTCGTCGACATTCAGCTCGCCGCGTTCGACCGCCCGAATTTCCTCGCGAATGGCGATCATGGCGTCGCAGAAGCGATCCAGCTCTTGCTTGGACTCGCTTTCGGTCGGCTCGATCATCAGCGTGCCAGCCACCGGGAAGGACATGGTGGGGGCATGGAAGCCAAAGTCGATCAGGCGCTTGGCCACGTCGTCGACGCTGATGCCGCTGCTGTCCTTGAGCGGGCGCAGATCGAGGATGCACTCGTGGGCCACCAGGCCGCCTTCACCGCTGTACAGCACCGGGTAGTGCTCTTCCAGGCGACGGGCGATGTAGTTGGCATTGAGGATCGCCATCTGCGACGCCAGGCGCAGGCCGGTACCGCCCATCATGCGGATGTACATCCAGGTGATCGGCAGGATGCTGGCGCTGCCGAATGGCGCGGCACTGACCGCGCCTTCCTTGCGCTGCATGTGGGCGTGACCGGGGAGGAAAGGCGCCAGGTGGGACTTCACGCCGATCGGGCCGACACCCGGGCCGCCACCGCCATGGGGAATGCAGAAGGTCTTGTGCAGGTTGAGGTGGGAGACGTCGCCGCCGAACTTGCCGGGCGCACAGAGGCCGACCATGGCGTTCATGTTGGCGCCGTCGATGTACACCTGACCGCCGTTGTCGTGGACGATGGCGCAGATCTCGCGAATGCCTTCCTCGAACACCCCGTGGGTGGACGGGTAGGTGATCATGATCGCTGCAAGCTGATCGCGGTGCTGCTCGGCCTTGGCGCGCAGATCGGCGATGTCGACGTTGCCGCGAGCGTCGCAGGCGGTGACGACCACGCGCATGCCGGCCATATGGGCGGTGGCCGGGTTGGTGCCGTGGGCCGATTGCGGGATCAGGCAGATGTCGCGCTTGTCGTCGCCGCGGCTGTGGTGGTAGGCGCGGATCGCCAGCAGGCCGGCGTATTCACCCTGGGAGCCGGCATTGGGCTGCAGCGATACGGCGTCATAGCCGGTGGCAGCGCAGAGCATGGCTTCCAGCTCGTCGGTCAGTTGCTGATAGCCGGCGCTCTGTTCGGCGGGCGCGAAGGGGTGCAGGTTGCCGAACTCCGCCCAGGTGACGGGAATCATCTCGCTGGCCGCGTTGAGCTTCATGGTGCAGGAGCCCAGCGGGATCATGCTGCGGTCCAGGGCCAGGTCCTTGTCGGCGAGCTTGCGCAGGTAGCGCATCAGCTCGGTTTCCGAGTGGTAGCGGTTGAATACCGGGTGCTCGAGGATCGCCGACTGACGCAGTTGCGCAGCGGGCAGGCCGGTGTCGTCCGTCTTGGCCAGGGCCGCGAAGTCCGGCAGAGGTTTGCCATCGGCGAACAGGGTCCAGAGTTGCTCGATATCCGCCTGAGTGGTGGTTTCGTCGAACGACAGGCCGATACGCCCGGCGTCCACTTCGCGCAGGTTGATGCCGGCTGCACGGGCTTTCTGGTGCAGTGCCGCGGTCCGCTCGCCACTTTGCAGGGTGAGGGTGTCGAAGAATGCCCGTTGTTCGATCTGCAGACCGAGCGCCTGCAGGCCGCGGGCGAAGATCAGCGTCAGTTGGTGGACGCGCTGGGCGATCCGGGTGAGCCCCTGCGGGCCGTGGTAGACGGCGTACATGGCGGCGATATTGGCCAGCAGCACCTGAGCGGTGCAGATGTTGCTGGTGGCCTTCTCGCGGCGGATATGCTGTTCGCGGGTCTGCATGGCCAGGCGCAGGGCCGGGTTGCCGAAGCGGTCCACCGAGAGGCCGACCAGGCGGCCCGGCATGTCGCGCTTGAACGCGTCACGGGTAGCGAAATAGGCGGCATGCGGGCCACCGAAGCCCAGCGGCACGCCGAAACGTTGCGCGCTGCCCAGCGCCACGTCGGCACCGAACTCGCCAGGCGCCTGCAGCAGGGTCAGGGCCAGCAGATCGGCTGCCACGGCCACCAGGGCGTTGGCGCCGTGGAAACGCTCGACCACGTCGCGGTAATCGAAGATGTCGCCATTGCTCGCCGGGTATTGCAGCAGAGCGCCAAAGAAGGCGCTGGCGTCGTCGATGGCAGTCTCGTCACCGACCACCACTTCGATGCCCAGCGGCTCGGCGCGGGTACGCAGCACGTCGAGGGTCTGCGGGTGACAGTGCTGGGAGGCGAAGAAGGCGTTGGCGGCCTTGTTCTTCGACAGCCGCTTGCAGAAGGTCATGGCTTCGGCGGCGGCGGTGCCTTCGTCGAGCAGCGAGGCGTTGGCGATCGGCAGGCCGGTGAGATCGCTGATCAGGGTCTGGAAGTTCAGCAGCGACTCCAGGCGGCCTTGGGATATCTCCGGCTGGTAAGGCGTGTAGGCGGTGTACCAGGCCGGGTTTTCCAGCAGGTTGCGCAGGATCGGCGAGGGGGTGTGCGTGCCGTAGTAACCCTGGCCGATGTAGTTGCGAAACAGCTGGTTCCTGGCGGCGATGGCCTTGATGGCGGCCAGCGCATCGGCTTCGCTCTGGCCGTCGCCAGCAGGCAGCACGCTGGTGCCCTTGATGCTGCCCGGAATGACGCTGGCGGTCAGTGCGTCGAGGTCGCTGAAACCGAGGGTTTCGAGCATGGCAGCGGTATCTTGGTCGCGTGGGCCGATATGGCGTGCGATGAATTCGTTGCGGGTGGTCAAGTCGGTCATGGTTTTCTCTCAGGCGTCGGCTTTGGCGTTGAGCAGGCGCTCGTAGGCGTCCTGATCGAGCAGGCCGGCCAGCGCCTCGGCGTTGCTTGGGCGGAAGCGGAAGAACCAGCCCTGTCCCTGCGGTTCGGCGTTGACCAGCTCGGGGCTGGCCTCGAGGTCGGCGTTCACTTCGACCACTTCGCCGTCGAGCGGCATGCCGATGTTGCTCGCTGCCTTCACCGATTCCAGCACGGCCACTTCTTCACCGGCGGTGTAGGCCTGCAGGTCGGGCAACTGCACGAATACCACGTCACCCAGTGCGTCTTGAGCGTAGGCGGTGATGCCCACGGTGACCAGCCCATCGGCCTCCTGACGCAGCCATTCGTGCTCGACGGTAAAACGCAATTCGCTCATGGGGACTCCTTGGTGGTTTTCGTGCCCATCTGTGTGGGCGCAGCTAATGGGTAGAGCCACTAGCAAACTAGGTGCCAGTTTATTTTTTATATATAAATCAATGGCTTAATGTTTTTAATTGGGTGTGAGGCGACGATTTGTATCGATTTCGATACGCAGTGTTCCGTCTTTAAGCCCCAGCCCACGGCAAGGCCCCGAATGTCGCAGCTGACAAAATCCGTGTCGTATTCGATACGTTGTATTTAAAACGATACATGTGGCGCAGGCGCCCGCAATCGGGCGGCGGAGGGGGGGTCAGTGCAGGGCGGTACCTGCGCTCAACTGGCGCAGGCGATCGCCCAGGCGGACGTGTAGCGCCGGGTCGTCGCACAGCAGCAGGGCACGCTGGACATCGAAACGCTCCGCCTGTGGGCAATCGAGGCGCTGGTAGAGCTCGGCTCGGGCCAGATGATCACTGACGTTGGGAGGCGCCAGCTGCAACACGCGCTCGGCGTCTTTCAGGGCGGACAGGTAGTCCTCGTCCTGCACATGCAGATAGCGCAGGTTACGTGACAGGCGCACGATCATGCTGCGGGCGTCGCAGGCGAGCATGTGTTCGGCACTCAGCTGGGCCTGCGGGCCGATGTAGCGCAGCAGCAGCTCACGACAGTCGCGGGTATACAGGCGCCGCCCGCCACAGGGGTCGAGCAGGTGGTCGGCACCGGGAACTCGCAACAGGAAGTAGCCAGGGAAATTGACGCCCTGCAAAGGGATACCCAGACGCCGCGCCAGCTCCAGGGCGATCAGCGCGATGCTCAGGGGCTGGCCACGACGGCGCAGCAGCACCTTGTGCAGCAGCGCTGCCTGTGGCCGCACCGGGTTGTCGTCATCTTCGTGGAAGTTCAGGTCGTTGAGGCGGCGCAACAAAGGCTGCGCGAGTTCCTGCGGGGGGAGGTTGGGGAGGCCTGCATCGATCTGGTGCTTCAAGCCGTCGAGCTCGCTGACGATCAGCTTGGGTTGCACGGCCATGTCATGTTCGGCAGCGACCCACAAGGCCGCTTCGAAGAGCGCCGGCTGCTCGGTGTTCAGACAGGCAAGGCAGTGGTCGCGCGCACTCATGGTCACCTCCCGTGGGTGACCTCTGTTTTAACCGTGCGCGCGCCTGACGTCTAGAGCTGAAGGCCGCGGATATGTTGCCGGCGATTTGTACGGCGCCGCCCGCCGATCATTCCGCCTGGGCTTCGTTACCCAGTTCGCCGAGGGCATCGGGCTGGTTCTTGAAGGCCTTGGCGAACACATCGCGGTTTCTGGCCATGTAGATGCCCAGCTCTTCGCCCTGTTCCTCGCTGAGGGACGGTACCGCCTTCTGCAGTACCTCGCTGAGCAGTTCTGCCAGTTCCAGCATCTTGTCGTGACGGTCGGCTTCGGCTTTATCCATGAATAAACGCTCCGGATCGCGACTGCTGCGGTACACCACTTCGACGGCCATTCATCACCTCTACGCCTTCACGCTAATGGTTGAAAATATACTGTTCATGCATACAGTTTCGGCAAGCATAATGAACCTTGCTGCATTTGAACAGGGTAAACATGATTGCCGGTGTGCGCGGCATCTTGTCACGCGCTGCGCACCGTCGCATCCGTGCCTTTTCGCCGACGGCGGGCTTCTCTGTGCCACGGCAGGCGCTGCGGGCCAGCTTCGCTGGTCTCGTTCCTGCATGGAAGTGTCATGCAGACGCGCAATCATGGCGGCGTTCGGCTGCATGAATCGTGTAGAGGGAAAGGGTATGGAGTGGTTGGATAACGGCGGCAAGCAGATGCACAAGGGCGCGAGCTCGATCGGCTGTTCGTCGAGGGCCTCCACTACCTGGGCCTGGCGCTGGGGGGCAATGGTCAACACCTATTTAAAGACCAGCAAACCAGTACGTACTACAAGGTAGTCATCTGATCGCTTGAGATCTCTGGCATCATCGAATTTTGAATGGTAGGGGAGGGGAGTCTTTGTGAAATGGGCAGATCGCAGCAGGGAACGCATGCACAAGCAGGCTAATTCGATAGGGAACCTTTTTGTCGAAGGGTTCCATTACATGGGGCTATTCGCCATCGGTGCCGCTACCGCATGGGCTTCGGTCATGGCTTTCATGGACATGGTGGAAGCACGCCATGCCAGCGTAGACGACATCTTGCTTCTATTCATCTACCTGGAGCTTGGGGCGATGGTAGGGATCTACTTTAAAACGAACCATCTCCCGATAAGGTTTCTGTTGTACATCGCGATCACGGCGCTTACCCGACTTCTGATCGGTGACGTGTCCCACCACAAGGCGCCGGATATCGGCCTGCTGTACCTGTGTGGCGGTATCTTCTTCCTGGCGCTGTCGGTGCTGGCGGTGCGCTTCGCGTCGTACAAGTTTCCGTCCAGCAAGGCCATCGACTCGAGCGGCGAAGTGGTCGGCGACAACTACTCGGAGAAGTAGTGACGCCTGTCAGTCACTCAGCGGGGCGAACAGTGCCTGCAGGTCGTCCTCGCTGAGTTGCCATTGCGCCTGGCTGCCGCCTTCTTCCAGCAGGCCGTGGGCCAGGCTGGCCTTGGCGTGCTGCAGTTGCTGGATCTTCTCCTCGACGCTGCCACGGGCGATCAGCTTGTAGACGAACACCGGCTTGTCCTGGCCGATCCGGTAGGCACGATCGCTGGCCTGGGCCTCCGCTGCGGGGTTCCACCAGGGGTCGAAGTGGATCACCGTGTCGGCCGCGGTGAGGTTGAGGCCCGAGCCGCCTGCCTTGAGGCTGATCAGAAAGACCGGAAACTGCCCCGCCTGGAACTGCTGTACCGGTGTGCGGCGATCTCGGGTGCTGCCGGTCAGCTTGGCATAGGCGATACCGCGGGCCTGCAGCTCGGCCTCGATCAGCGCCAGCATCGAAGTGAACTGGGAGAACAGCAGCACCCGACGGCCTTCGCCAATCAGCGCTTCGAGCATCTCCAGCAGGCTGCCGAGCTTGCCGGAGTCGGCGCTGCTCAGTTCTTCCGGCGCTTCGTCGAGCAGGCGCAGGTCGCAACACACCTGGCGCAAACGCAGCAACGCCTCGAGGATCACGATCTGGCTGCGGGCCAGGCCCTGGCGGGTGATTTCCTCACGCACCTTGCGGTCCATGGCCAGGCGCAGAATCTCGTAGCGGTCGCGCTGTGCCGGGGTCAGTTCCACCCACTGGGTGATCTCGGTCTTCGGTGGCAGCTCGCGGGCCACCTGTTCCTTCTTGCGACGCAGCACGAAGGGTTTGATGCGCCCACGCAGATGCGCCAGACGTTGTTCGTTGCCATGCTTTTCGATGGGCGTACGGTAGTCGCGGGTGAAGCTCTTGCTGTCGCCGAGCCAGCCCGGCATCAGGAAATTGAACAGCGACCAGAGCTCGCCCAGGTGGTTTTCCAGGGGCGTGCCACTGAGGCACAGACGCTGTTGCGCGTTGATCTGGCCAGCGGCAAGAGCCGCCTTGCTGCGCGGGTTCTTGATGCTCTGGGCTTCGTCGAGGATCAGCAGATGGAAGCGTTGCGCGGTCAGCGTCTTGAGATCACGGGGCAGCAGGGCATAGGTGGTGAGCACGATGTCGTGTTCGGCGATCAGCTTGAACTGGCTGCGGCGCTTTGCACCGTGCAAGGCCAGCACCTTGAGGCTCGGCGCGAACCGCGCGGCTTCATCCTGCCAGTTGGGTATCAGGCTGGTGGGCATGACGATCAGGGCCGGTTGCTGCAGGCGGCCGTTCTGTTTTTCCAGGAGGATATGCGCCAGGGTCTGCAGGGTCTTGCCCAGGCCCATGTCGTCGGCCAGCACGCCGCCGACCTTCAGTTCGGCCAGGGCCTGCATCCAGCCCAGCCCCTGCAACTGGTAGGGACGCAGTTGTGCCGCCAGGCCATCCGGAGCGCTGACCGTCTGCAGCGTGGTGTGCTGCAGACGCTGGGCGAAATCGCGCAGATCGGTGCCACCCTGCCAGTTCAGCGCCGGGCCCTGCTGCAGGACGTTGAGGCGTGTCGCATCGGCACGGGGCAGACGCACCCGGGTGCCGATGTCTTCGCCATCACCGATGAACAGCTCACCGAGCGCTGCCAGCAGCGGCTTGAGCCGTGCATAGGGCAGGGCAACGCGACGCTGGCTGTGGGGCAGGGTGACCAGCAGCATTTCTCCATCCTGGCGCTGTGCAAGTGCTTCGCCGGAAAGCAGCCAGGGCGTGCGACGAATGGCCTGGAGCAGGATGGGCAGCAGGCTGATGCGCTGACCCTCCACTTCGATCCCCAGCTCCAGGTCGAACCAGCCCTGCTCGGGTACCTCGTCGACATCGGCGTACCAGTCGTCGATCTGTGCCAGGTTGTACTGGAAGTCGGGTTGCACCTCGACGCGCCAACCCTCTTCGCGCAAGGCCGGGACCTGCTGCTGCATGAAGGCCAGCCAGGCCGCGTCGCCCTGCAGTTCGAAGTGTTCGCCAGGATGCTGGGCGAGTGCCTCGCTCTGCCGCAGGGCCGTGCGCAGGCCGCCTTCTTCCAGGCGATGACGCAGCTCGGCTTCGCGGGCGCCGTCACGCACGATGCGCAACTGATGGGTCGGGCCCAGGCGATACAGCAGGTCCTTGACCGGTTTGCCAGCGGCGCTGTGGCCCTGATAGTCGAAGGCCAGCGCTGCGCGGTGCTGGGTCTGCTCCAGCATGCGGCCCTTGCGCGCATCGAAGTGCACGCGCACGTGGCTGCCGAGGGTCAGCACCGGTATCGGCGGCACATCGTCGATGCGGGTTTCTTCCATGGGCTTTTCGACGACGATCAACGAGCCGAGGTCCTCGCCGGAACGCTGACGGGCTTCGAGCGTGAGCAGAGCGGCGGCGACGTGCTTGCAGTTGAAGCCAACCGGGCAGCTGCAATGCCCGGTCACCCCCCAGCCCTGGCCGTAGGGGTGCAGGGTGATGCGCTGCTGGTAAGGTCGCTCGCCACTGCCCAGGCAACTGGCGAGCAGGCTGAGATCCTTGAGGCTGAGCAGGCGGCTGAGCCCACGGTTGGCATAGTCCTGACCGCGGCGCAGCGCGCCGTCATCGAAATCGCCGCGCCAGTCGGCCTGCTGCAGGTGCAGGATGTCTGGCATCAGACGAGCTCTCCGGGGTCAAAGGCAGGGTTCGGCATGGCAGGATGAATACGGTGGCAAGCCGCCGATGGTCTCATAGCCTGAGCGGGATTGGCAGCACCTGTGCGGCCGATGCGCCTGCGGCAGGTGCTCTGCCGTGGCACGGTTCATTGCTCTTCGGTCTTGATCGCACCGCGAATGTTCATGGCCGCCAGGCACAGTTGCAGCACGATCAATGCGTAGGCATGACTGTAGAGGCCCCAGGCGATCCACAGCAGGTTGCTGGCCATGAACACCCAGAAACCCAGGTTACGGCGTTGGCGCTGCTTCGATGCGACCAGCCAGGCCGCAGCGACGGTAACCAGCATGGCTGGCCATTGCAGCCAGTCGATGTATTCCATGAATGCGCTCGTTTATCAGCAGGGACTTGAGGTGCGACCCGGCTGGTAGAGGTCTGTTCGACCTTTCAGACCGATTCGTTCTCGCGCTGCGCCTTGTCGGCGTACATCTCGGCGTCTGCCATGCGCAGCAGGTCGCTGGCGGTTTGGCCGTCCTCGGGGGCGATGGCGATACCGATGCTGATGCCGATCTGCAGTGTCTGCTGGTTGAAGGTGATCGGTTCGCTGAGGGCTTCCTCGATACGTTGGCCCAGGCGAATCGCTGCTGCACGGTCGAGGCCGGGGAGCAGGGCGGCGAACTCGTCGCCGCCCAGGCGTGCCGGCATGTCGATGCGCCGCAGCAGGCCGCGCAGGCGCCGGGCACTGACCTTGAGCACCTCATCGCCTGCGGCGTGGCCGTAGCGGTCATTGATCTGCTTGAAGTGATCGAGGTCGATCATCATCAGCGCGAACGGTGTGCTGCGGCCTTTGGACGTGAGCGCATTGGCGACGCTGTGATCGAAGAGCCGGCGGTTCGGCAGGTCGGTCAGTGGGTCAAGGTGAGCCAGGGTATTCAGCGGGCGTAGCAGGTGGCGGCTGATCAGCAGCACCACCAGGGCCGACAGCAGCAGACTGGCCAGTAGCAGATAGCGCTGGAAGGTCTCGATGCGCGCGTAGGCAGCCATGGTCTGTCCCAGCGACTTGCCCATGATCAGCAGTACCTCGCTGGCGCCCTGGGCATTGACGTTGCTGAGCGACACCGAACGCATCAGGTATTCGTTGTCGGCGTCTTGCAGCGTCCAGCTTGCGCCATCGATCAGCGCGGCGGGGTTACCGAGCAGGCGGTCGAAGGTGCTGTTCAGGGTGTCGCCATGCAACTGCCAGGCACCGTTCTCGCCGCGCGAGAGGATGACGAACTCGGTGTCGGTGACCCGCTTCAGATCCTCTGCGAGGTCGTCGTCGATGGCGAAGCCCAGGGTGAGCTCGGCCTGTGGCGTGGGCATGCTCACCACGCTGTGGATCAACTGATAGAGCACGCCGCTCTGGCTGCGCAGCAGGGTGATGGGCAACTGCCCGTCGGTACCGCCGGATTGCGCCGCGGCCTTGAGCAGGGGAACGATGTCGGCCTGCTGCAGCTCGCTGGGCACGCTGGCGATCAATTGCCGGTCGAGGCTGTTGAGTACGGCGATATCGGCCTGCAGGCGTCTGCCGTGATTCTGCAGCATGGATTCGATGGTCGCGCGCTCACCGATGGCGATGGCCTCCTTGAGGCCGTAGTCGGCCGCCAGTACGGCGGCGCCCTGACCGAGTTGCCGATGGCGCAGCTCGAGCAACTGGTCGACCACCTGGGCGGTGGTCTCCAGGCTGGTGTTGATGGTTTCTTCGACGATGTTGCGGTTGGTGCGCACACTGACCAGGTAGATGATGACCTGCACCGCCAGGAGTGCGGCGAGCAGCGCCAGAATGATGCGTCGCTCCTGGGTCCTGATGTGCCTGCTGGTTCTCATCGAATGTCCGATCGGGCTGATTTCGTATCGAGTGTAGAGCAGCGATTTGCCCGCAAGTGCCCTCCGCTCACGGCATACGTTTGAAGATTCGCTCGGAGAACAGCATCTGGGCGAGCAGCGGATAGCTCAGGTAGTGCAGCGCGAAGATCACCACACCCATGGGATTGGGGTCGTCCTGCAGCGTCATCATGGTCAGCAGGCCGGCATACAGCAGCGCCAGCATGCCGCCGTACAGCCAGACCAGGCGGCGACGTTCACCGCGGGTTGGTGGGCGGCGCTGCTGCCAGGCGAACAGCAGGGCCATGATCGCCGCCACGCTGGCGGCGATCACCAGAGTGGCCAGCACGCCGCCGAGTTTCACGAAGCTGCGCAGCAGCAGGTTGAGCAGGACGGCTGCGACCACGCCGATCACGGCGTAGCGGGTCATGGCGACGGAAGCATGGGATGGAGGCATGGCGGCACGGCTCGGTGCAAAGGATGAAGCCTGAGTCTCGTCGCTGGAGCCGGGTTCTACAAGGCGCGATCCAGGCCGAAGCGGCGGCTCAGTATGCGATCGAGCAGCGCGCCGGGCAGCAGGGCGGCGAGCAGCGGCAGTGCGCGGCTGCCATTGCCGATGCGGAGCACCCGTGGCCGCTTGCCGCCGTTCACGGCGGCGAACACATTGCGAGCGACGTGGCTGGCAGGGGTCGGATTGTCCTGGGAAGCCATGGCGCGGGCACGGATGCCGTCACGCATGGGCCACCAGGGCGAGCGCTCGCCGATCAGCTGCTCGGCCTGACGGCTGGCGTGAGTGCCGAAGCTCGACTCGATGGCGCCGGGCTGCACCTCCAGCACGCCCACACCGAAAGGCGCCAGCTCCAGGCGCAGGGCATCGCTGAGCGCGTGTACGGCAGCCTTGGAGGCGCAGTAGGCGCCGGCGAACGGGGTGACCAGCACGGCAGAGACACTGCCGATGTTCACCACCAGCCCCTTGTTGCGGCGCAGTAGCGGGAACAGCGCCCGAGTCACGCTGACGATGGCGAACACATTGGTTTCGAACTGTCGGCGCAGCGCCGTGGCGCCGCCATCGAGCAGCGGGCCCATGGCGCCGTAGCCGGCGTTGTTGATCAGTACGTCCAGGCCGCCGATGCGTTGCTCGAGCGTCGCGGCCAGCCGTTCGACTGCGGCGGCGTCGTCCACGTCCAGTTGCACGGCGTTGAAGCCCGCCGCGCTCAGGCGCGCCACGTCTTCCTCCTTGCGGGCGCTGGCCCAGACCTGGTAGCCCTGCTGCGCAAAGGTGTCGGCCAGTGCGCGGCCGATGCCGCTGGAGCAGCCGGTGATCAGAACCGTGGGGTGGCTCATGGGGAATCCTTGTGCTTGTTGTTATCTGGATCTTTTCAGGTGTCGGTCAGCGACTGAACGTACCTTGCAGCTGTTCGGCGCGAAACTCCAACGTGCTGGCGCGGTAGCCGCTACGCAGGGTAGGCAGGGGCAGGCAGGTTTGCCAGTCGGCGCCCGGCAGCAATTCGCCGGGGCCGCTGTAGCGCGGGGTCTCGTAAAGCCGCTGCGCCAGGTTGACGCTGTCGCCCGGGCGATAAGCGGCTACCTGCCAGCGCAACTCCAGCAGGGCGGCTTCGCTGCCGTTGTGCAGGTGCAGGCCCAGCGGGCGATCTGCCGGACAGCTTTGCGGCGTGTAAGCCAGGCGCAGCTCGAGGTGAGCCAGGTGGCGATTCTCGCGGCTCTCCTGCCACAGCACCCAGCTCGAGACCAGCCCCAGGCCGACCAGCGCGGCGAGGGATATGGGCAGGGCCTTGGCCGGGTAGCGGATCAGCAGGATGAACCAGCTGAGCACCAGAATCGCGCCGAAAATCATCGCGGGACCTTGATCGTCGAATGTTGGCCAATCCTACACAAGCGTGGCTGCCTCGGCACGCGCGCAGGGGTTGGCGGATGTTTCCACCAGGGGCTGCTCACGTTTCACCGCGAGCCGCGTTGCTGCGAGAAATGGCCTCCGGTTAGGCGCAGGACGCAGGCAGTGGACTAGCCGTCCGCGTCGTCCCTTGCCAAGTCCTGCAACGACAGCGGAGGCCATTGCCCGCGCAACCCGAAGGGCTCCGGCGCGGCAGACCCTGTCACTCCGGGGCGTGGTCGCGCAGGAATACCAGCTTGTCGGCGCTGGAGTCCTTGGCCGAGAAGCGGTAGCCCTGGTCGTCGAAGTCCTTGAGGTCCTTCGGGTCCTTAAGGCGCTCTCTGATCACGTGGCGAGCCATCAGGCCGCGGGCCTTCTTGGCGTAGAAGCTGATGATCTTGTACTGGCCGTTCTTCAGGTCCTTGAATTCGGTATCGATGATGCGCGCCTTGAGCACCTTGCGCTTGACCGCGCCGAAGTACTCGTTGGAGGCCAGGTTGAGCAGCACGTCGTCGCCCTGCGCCTGCAGCGCTTCGTTCAGCCACTGGCTGATGTGCTCGCCCCAGAAGGCGTAGAGGTCCTTGCCGCGGGCGTTGGCCAGCTTGGTCCCCATCTCCAGGCGATAGGGCATCATCAGGTCCAGCGGGCGCAGCAGACCGTACAGGCCGGAAAGCATGCGCAGGTGCTGCTGGGCGAAATCGAAATCCGCCTCCGCGAAGCTTTGCGCATCCAGGCCGGTGTACACGTCGCCCTTGAAGGCCAGCAGGGCCTGCTTGGCGTTCTGCGTGTCGAAGGCTGGTGTCCAGCTGCCGAAGCGTGCGGCATTGAGGCCGGCGAGCTTGTCCGACAGGTGCATCAGCTCGGCGATCTGCGCGGGGGAGAATTCGCGTAGCTGGGCGACGAGTTCCTGGGAGTGGTCGAGGAACTCGGGTTGGGTGAAGCGTGACGTCACCGGCGCGGTGTCGTAATCCAGGGTCTTGGCGGGTGAAATCACCATCAGCATAGGTCGTCTCCTTCAGCGGAGCGCCGATTCTAGCCGATTCGGTGGCACGAGCAGTTAGCTGGCAGGGAGAGGCAGGATTCGCCGACCGCTGCGCGGTGGTCGAACTCAGGACTTTAGCGGTGAGTGATGCGAGCGCCAAGCGTCATTCGTCTAACCGAAAAATAAACTTCAAAAATCTGAAAAGATCATTTTCCTGTCACATTTTTTGGAGTATCAACGAACTGTGGTCTGCAGCGAATCGATCATGATGATCCGCCGTCGCAGGCCGCGCCTTGAAAGACCGCCGAATCCTGCAGACAGGTGGCGGCCCTCGGCCCTCATCGTTTGCACCTCTCCGCCCGGGCGGGGAGTCGGTGGCCCTGTGTGGCGGAGCGCCGTCCTGGCATTCCGTCGCTGGATCCGACAAGAGGTGACGAGTATGGATGACCACGGACGCATCAAGCCCACCGCCCCAACCTTGTACGCCCTCGACACCAATGTCCTGATTCACGATCCCAACGCGCTGCTCAACTTTCAGGAACACCACGTCGCCATTCCGATGACGGTGCTGGAGGAACTCGACAAGCTGAAAACCGGCAAGCAGGGGGTGGCCGCCGAGTGCCGCCAGGCGATCCGTCTGATCGACAAGATCCTCGATGGCGCCAGCCCCGAGGAGGTCGAGCACGGCGTGCCGATCCAGCGTGGCAAGAACGAGCCTCGCGGCTTTCTGTCGATTCTCATGAGCAAGAGTGCGGCGCCCGTCACCTGGCTGCCGGAGGACCTCAACGACAACAAGATCATCAACCAGCTGGTCGAACTGAAATCGCGCCGCCCGGGCACCTCGGTGGTGCTGGTGACCAAGGACATCAACATGCGCCTGAAGGCGCGTGGCTGCGGTCTGGATTCCGAGGATTACCACACCGACCAACTGGTCGACGACATCTCGCTGCTCTCCAAGGGCTATCACAATGTCGAAGGCGCCTTCTGGGATCGTGTCGCCAAGGTCGATACCCGTCAGGGCCATGGCCGCACCTGGCACCGCGTGCAGTTGAGCGAGGAACTGCCGGGGGTCAACGTCAACGAATTCATCATCGACGAGCAGGGTTTCGTCGGTTGGGTCAAGGAGGCCGAGGGTGGCGAACTGCTGATTCTCGATCTGCATCAGGAACCGCTGCTGCATCAGGAAGCCTGGGGCCTCAAGCCGCGGGACATCTATCAGGCGCTGGCGCTCTATGCGCTGCTCGACCCCGATATCCACCTGGTCAACCTGACCGGCGCCGCCGGCTCCGGCAAGACCATCCTGGCCCTGGCGGCGGCCATCGAACAGACCATGGTCAACAAGCGCTACCGGCGCATCATCGCCACCCGTTCGGTACAGGGGCTGGATCAGGAGATCGGTTTCCTGCCGGGTACCGAGGCCGAGAAGATGGAGCCCTGGCTGGGCGCCATCACCGACAACCTCGAAGCCCTGCACATGGATGACGAGAACACCCACGGCAGCGTCGACTACATCCTGCAGAAGGTGCCGTTGCAGTTCAAATCCCTGAACTACATCCGCGGGCGCAGCTTCCAGCAGAGCCTGATCCTCATCGACGAGTGTCAAAACCTCACCCCGCACCAGATGAAGACCATCATCACCCGCGCCGGCAGTGGTTCCAAGGTGATCTGCCTGGGCAACCTGGCGCAGATCGACACGCCCTATCTGTCGGCACCCAGCTCAGGCCTGACCTACCTCACCGAGCGGTTCAAAGGCTTCGAGCACGGCGTGCACATCACCCTGCAGGGCGTTCCACGCTCGATACTCGCCGAGTACGCGGAAAGCCATATGTAGCGGCAGGCAACCTGTCTCCAGTGGCAGGCGTGACGAGAGCTGCAACCTCGTCACGCTCTTTTGGCTTGAAGCCTGAGGGTTGAGGCTTACAATCTCCGCATCATTCATTCGGAGATTGCCCGTGCTGACCCATCTCGACTCCCAGGGACGCGCCAATATGGTCGACGTCAGCGACAAGGCGCAGACCGTTCGCGAAGCCGTGGCCGAGGCGCGCGTGCGCATGCGTGCCGAGACGCTGCAGATGATCGTCGACGGCGAACATCCCAAGGGCGACGTTTTCGCCGTAGCGCGTATCGCCGGTATTCAGGCTGCCAAGAAAACCTCGGATCTGATTCCGCTGTGCCACCCGCTGATGCTGACCAGCGTCAAGGTCGAGCTGCAGGCCGACGGTAACGACGCTGTGCTGATTCGCGCCCGCTGCAAACTCACCGGTCAGACCGGGGTGGAAATGGAAGCGCTCACCGCTGCCAGCGTCGCCGCGCTGACGATCTACGACATGTGCAAGGCGGTGGACCGCGGCATGGTCATCGAGCAGGTGCGCCTGCTGGAGAAGGTCGGCGGCAAGAGCGGCCACTTCCTGGCGGATGAGGACGCGCGATGATCAGCGTGCAGTACTTCGCCCGTTATCGCGAAATCCTCGGCCTGGACACCGAGCAGCTGCAACCCGGCTTTGCCACACTCGACGAGCTGCGTCAGCACCTGCTGGCGCGCGGCGGGGTGTGGGAAGTGCTCGCCGAGCGTGGGCTGATGTGCGCGCGCAATGAAGAGCTCTGCGCGCTGAGCGAGCCGCTGACCGATGGCGATGCGGTGGCGTTCTTCCCCACGGTTACCGGAGGCTGAGATGGGCATTCGCGTACAGCAGGCGGTTTTCGATCCGGGGCTGGAGACCAATGCCGTGCATGCGGCCAATACCGGTGTCGGTGCGGTGGCCTGTTTCGTGGGTTACGTACGTGATTTCAACGATGGCCGCGACGTGGCGGGGATGTTTCTCGAGCATTTCCCCGGCATGACGGAAAAGGCCCTGGCCGGTATCGAAGCCCAGGCGCGCGCGCGTTGGCCGCTGCTGGGCGTCGAGGTGATTCACCGGGTCGGCCGGCTGGAGCCGGGCGAGCCGATCGTCTTCGTCGGCGTGGCCAGTGCCCATCGCCAGGCGGCGTTCCAGGCCTGCGAGTTCATCATGGACTACCTGAAGACCCAGGCGCCGTTCTGGAAGAAAGAGGACACCGCCGACGGCCCGCGCTGGGTCGAAGGACGGGAGAGCGACCAGGCATCCGCCCGGCGCTGGCGCAGTGGCGACTGAACAGGGCTTCGAACGGCAAGCCTCAGCCGAACTCGATGAACACCTTGAAGAACAGTGGCGCGAACATCGACAGCGCGCCCAGGCCGGTCAGCCAGATGCCCCATTCCTGCTCACGGTTGTTGAAGCCGATTCCCAGCAGCAGAAAGCCGCTGACCAGAATCACGATCATGATGTGGAAAGCGTCCATGGCGATGCCTCCTCTGGAAGTCTTGCCTGCCAGGAGCTGCGCCGCCGCGCCAGTCACTGACGCAGCGGCGGCATCCACTTTGAGCGTAGACGAGCGATGACCTTGCCGCGTTGATCCGGCGCAATTCGCGGGATCAATAGTGCTCCAGAGCGTCAGTCGACAGAGCCCGGCGCGTTGCCGCGATCCGGAGCCTTGCGCGGCCTTGCCGATTGACGGCGCAGCGATTTAGTTCGCGGTCGGCGCCTGCCGTGATTAAAATCGCCGCCTGAATTCTCCTGCTACCCAAGGATCCTGTTATGCCCCGTATCGGAACCCCCCTGTCGCCCAGCGCGACCCGTGTGTTGCTGTGTGGCTCGGGTGAGCTCGGCAAGGAAGTGGTGATCGAGCTGCAGCGCCTCGGCGTCGAAGTCATCGCCGTCGACCGTTATGCCAATGCTCCGGCCATGCAGGTGGCGCATCGCAGCCACGTGATCAGCATGCTCGATGGCGCTGCGTTGCGCGCTGTGATCGAACTGGAGAAGCCGCATTACATCGTGCCGGAGATCGAGGCGATCGCCACCGCCACGCTGGTCGAGCTGGAGAACGAAGGCTACACGGTTATCCCCAGCGCCCGTGCCGCGCAACTGACCATGAACCGTGAAGGCATCCGCCGCCTGGCCGCCGAAGAGCTGGGCGTGCCGACCTCGCCGTATCAGTTCGCCGATTCCCTCGAGGAGTTCCAGGCCGCGGTCAGCGCCATCGGGTTCCCCTGCGTGGTCAAGCCGATCATGAGTTCGTCGGGCAAGGGCCAGTCGGTGCTCAAGGGCGCCGATGACGTGCAGAAGGCCTGGGATTACGCCCAGGCTGGTGGCCGTGCCGGCAAGGGCCGGGTGATCGTCGAGGGCTTCATCGACTTCGATTACGAAATCACTCTGCTGACCGTGCGCCACGTCGGTGGCACCACGTTCTGTGCACCGGTCGGGCACCGTCAGGAGAAGGGCGACTACCAGGAGTCCTGGCAGCCCCAGGCGATGAGCCCTGCGGCACGTGCCGAGGCCGAGCGCATCGCTCTGGCCGTGACCGGTTCTCTGGGCGGGCGCGGCCTGTTCGGCGTGGAGCTGTTCGTCAAGGGCGATCAGGTGTGGTTCTGCGAAATATCCCCGCGCCCTCATGACACCGGCCTGGTTACCCTGATCTCCCAGGACCTGTCCGAGTTCGCTCTGCATGCGCGGGCCATTCTCGGCCTGCCGATCCCGGCGATCCGCCAGTTCGGCCCCTCGGCCTCGGCGGTTATTCTGGTCGAAGGCGAGTCGCAGCAGGTCAGCTTCGGCAACCTGGGCGCCGCGCTCACCGAGCCGGATACCGCACTGCGTCTGTTCGGCAAGCCGGAAGTCAGTGGTCAGCGCCGCATGGGCGTGGCGCTGGCCCGTGACGAGTCGCTGGAAGCCGCACGCGCCAAGGCTCTGCGTTCGGCACAGGCGGTGAGCGTCGAGCTGTAAGGAAAAGGCCAGCGGGAGTATCGCTCCCGCTGGCTGCTTCACCTCTGCCGGGCCTCCCAGGCCCGTACCTCGAGGACCCGGCTGCCGCTGGCCTTGAGGATTTCCAGGCGGTAGCGGCCGACCTGCAGGCATACGGCGCTGTCCGGGATGTTCTCCAGTATTTCGGTCACCAGACCATTGACGGTCTTCGGCCCATCGACCGGCAGGCTCCAGCCCAGGCCGCGATTCACTTCGCGTATGTAGGCGCTGCCCTTGATCGACCAGGTGCCGTCCCCCAGGGGGTGGAATTCGCTCGGGTGGGCGGTTTCCACGGTGCTCAGATCGCCGACGATCTCTTCCAGAATGTCTTCCACGGTGACGATGCCCATGGCTTCGCCGTATTCGTCGACGACGATACCGGTGCGGTACTTGTGCTGCTGGAAGTTCACCAGCTGGGTGGCCAGGGTCGTCCCTTCCGGTACGAAGTAGGGCGCGTCGCAGGCCAGCAGCAGGCTGCTCTCGTTCAACTCGCCACGGCCCGCCAGGCGCCGCATGTGCAGGATGCCTTCGGTCTGGTTGAGGCTGTCGCGATACACCGGCAGGCGGGTGTGCGAGGCATTGCGGATCTGTTCGGCCAGTGGCGTGCCGCTGTGCAGGTCGATGCCGGTGACCTCGTGGCGCGGAATCATGATGTCGTCGACGTTGACCCGATCCAGCTCGAGCACACCCAGCAGCATGGCGCGTCTCTCGCTGGGCAGTGGCAGGTCATCGGCCTGCAGCGCGCCGCGCAGTTCCTCGAGGCTGAGGTCATCGTGCTGCCCAGGCGCGGGCTTGCCGATTCTGCTGCGCAGCGCCTGGCTGATGCTCAGCAGCAGGCTGGTCAGCGGTGACAGCGCAGCGCTGACCAGTGTCAGCGGGCGGCTTGCCGGGTAGGCGAACAGCGGTGCCGGCAGAATGGCCAGCACGCGCCCCAGCGGATGGGCCAGCATCAGCGCGGCCAGGGTCAACAGGAACGGTGAAATGGCCAGGGTGGCGGTACCGCCCTGACTCAGAGCGAGCAGGGTGGCAGCCACGGAGGCGGCCATGGTGCTGCAGATGGTACCGATGCGCAGGGTGGCGGAGAGGCGTTGCGGTTGGTCCAGCAGGCGAATCAGCCGCGCAGCCGCGCGATGGCCCTGGCGGGCACGGTGGCGCAAGCGATAGCGATTGAGGCTGAACAGCACGGTACGCGCGCAGGTGAAGAATGCGGCGCAGCCCAGCAGCAGAAGTAGTACGGCCACTTGGGCGAGGGGAGAGGGCGTGTCCACGGTCAGATGTGGAGGATGAATTCGCGAACCAGCTTGCTGCCGAAGAATGCCAGCATCAGCAGGCAGAACCCGGCCAGCGTCCAGCGGATCGCCTTGTGCCCGCGCCAGCCAAGCTGGTGGCGACCCCACAGCAGCACGGCGAATACCACCCAGGCGAAGCAGGAGAGGATGGTCTTGTGCACCAGATGCTGGGTGAACAGGTTGTCGATGAAGATCGCTCCGGACAGCAGCGACAGCGAGAGCAGGGCCCAGCCGCACCACAGGAAGCCGAACAGCAGGCTTTCCATGGTCTGCAACGGCGGGAAATTGCGGATCAGGCCGGAGGGGTGCTTGTGCTTGAGCTGATGATCCTGGACCAGCAGCAACAGCGACTGGAACATGGCGATGGTCAGCATGCCGTACGCCACGATCGACAGCAGGATGTGAGCGAGGATGCCGGGCCCTTCTTCAATCGGCTGGGTGGTGCCGCTAGGCATGAACTGGGCGAACAGAACCGTCAGGCCGCCAAGTGGGAAGAGAAACAGCAGCAGGTTTTCCACCGGCATGCGCTGGCTGGCCAGCAGGATCAGCACGATCACCGTGTAGGCGATCAGGCTGGCGGTGTTGAAGAAGTCCAGGGTCAGGCCGGCACTGTTGTGCATCTGCATGAACAGGCTGCCGCCATGGAAGAACAGGGCAATGACGCCAAGAAGCGCCAGCATGCGTTTGCTGGGTGTGCTGCGACGGGTCAGGTGCAGGCCTTGGTAGCTGGCGGCGCCAAAATAGAAAATGGCGGCGGCGAGGCTGGGCAACAGAGGGTGCATAGATCCTGAATGACAAGGCCTGAAAGGCGCTGAGTGTGGCACACAACGGTTGTCGCCAAAAGACCGCAAGTGGTATCAGGTCTCATATGTCGCAGCGGCTCCGACAAAGAAGCCTCGAAAGCGCGGCAGTCTCCGTTATAATCCGCCGTTTGCTGCCAGCCCATCCCGGCCCGACGGCCTGAAAGGAACGCGCATGTTCGAAAATTTAACAGATCGCCTCTCGCAGACCCTGCGTAGCGTCACTGGCAAGGCCAAGCTGACCGAGGACAATATCAAGGACACCCTGCGCGAAGTGCGCATGGCGCTGCTCGAGGCCGACGTGGCGCTGCCCGTGGTCAAGGACTTCGTCGGTCGGGTCAAGGACCGTGCGGTCGGTACCGAGGTGTCGAAGAGCCTGACGCCTGGCCAGGCCTTCGTGAAGATCGTGCGCCTGGAGCTGGAAAGCCTCATGGGGGCGGCCAACGAAGACCTCGACCTGAGCACTACGCCGCCAGCTGTCGTGCTGATGGCCGGTCTGCAGGGCGCGGGCAAGACCACCACCGTCGGCAAGCTGGCGCGCCTGCTCAAGGAGCGCAAGAAGAAGAGCGTGATGGTGGTGTCCGCGGACGTCTACCGTCCGGCAGCGATCAAGCAGCTGGAAACCCTGGCCAACGACATCGGCGTGACGTTCTTTCCGTCCGATATCACCCAGAAGCCGGTGGCCATCGCCGAGGCGGCGATTCGCGAGGCCAAGCTCAAGTACATCGACGTGGTGCTGGTGGATACCGCCGGTCGTCTGGCCATCGATGCCGAGATGATGGCCGAGATCCAGGCGCTGCATGCCGCGGTCAAGCCGGTGGAAACCCTGTTCGTGGTCGATGCCATGACCGGTCAGGATGCTGCCAACACCGCCAAGGCCTTCAATGACGCACTGCCGCTCACCGGCGTGGTGCTCACCAAGGTCGACGGTGATGCCCGGGGTGGTGCCGCACTGTCGGTCCGGGCGATCACCGGCAAGCCGATCAAGTTCATCGGCATGGGCGAGAAGAGCGAAGCGCTCGAGCCTTTCCACCCCGAGCGGATCGCCTCGCGCATCCTCGGCATGGGCGACGTGCTCAGCCTGATCGAGCAGGCTGAGCAGACTCTCGACCGCGACAAGGCCGAGAAGCTCACCAAGAAGCTGAAGAAGGGCAAGGGCTTCGATCTCGAAGACTTCCGTGACCAGCTCGTGCAGATGAAAAGCATGGGTGGCCTCGGCGGCCTGATGGACAAGCTGCCGCAGATGGGTGGCGTGAACCTGTCGCAGATGGGCGGTGCCCAGGGGGCGGCGGAGAAGCAGTTCAAGCAGATGGAGGCGATCATCAACTCCATGACGCCGGCCGAGCGCCGCGACCCGGACGTCATCAGCGGTTCGCGCAAGCGTCGCATCGCGCAGGGGTCCGGTACGCAGGTGCAGGACATCGGTCGCTTGATCAAGCAGCACAAGCAGATGCAGAAGATGATGAAGAAATTCAGCGCCAAAGGCGGCATGGCCAAGATGATGCGCGGCATGGGCAGCATGATGCCGGGCGGCGGTATGCCGAAGTTCTGAAGCCTCTGCGCGGGCCTATCGACGGCCGGCGGAAAAAGAGATTTGCAAACAGCCGCATAATCCTTAGAATATGCGGCCTTTCGGGCCTAGGCCCATTTTTGATGTGTGCCTCAAGTTAGCACCGACTACAGGAACGATGTTCACATGGTAACTATTCGTCTCGCTCGTGGCGGCTCCAAAAAGCGCCCCTTCTACCACCTGACCGTGACCAACAGCCGCAATGCGCGCGACGGTCGCTTCGTAGAGCGTATTGGCTTCTTCAATCCGGTCGCTTCGGGTGCTGAAATCAAGCTGTCCGTGAATCAAGAGCGCGCTACCTACTGGCTGGGCCAGGGCGCACAGCCGTCTGAGCGCGTTGCTCAGCTGCTGAAAGAAGCTGCCAAGGCTGCTGCCTAAGCACTTTATGAGCACGACGCCGGCTCCCGCCGAGGATCTGATGGTTCTTGGCAAGATTGTCTCGGTGCATGGCGTCAAGGGTGAGGTGAAGGTGTTTTCCTTTACCGATCCTCTGGATAACGTGCTCGATTACCCTCGCTGGACGCTGCGGCGCGATGGCGAGGTGAAACAGGTTGAACTGGCTGGTGGACGCTTGCAGGGCAAGGTTCTGGTCGCCAGGCTCAAAGGGCTCGATGATCGTGAGGTTGCGCGTACCTACGCCGGCTTCGAGATCTGCGTTCCCAGAAGCCTGCTGCCCGAGCTGGAAGACGGTGAGTTCTACTGGTATCAGCTGATAGGTCTCAAGGTCATCGATCAGGCGGGGCAATTGCTCGGCAAGATCGACCATCTGTTCGAGACCGGTGCCAATGATGTGATGGTGGTCAAGCCGTGCATCGACAGTCTCGATGATCGCGAGCGTCTGTTGCCTTATACGCAACAGTGCGTGTTGTCGATCAGCCTCGAGGCTGGCGAGATGCGGGTCGACTGGGATGCGGACTTCTGACGCCATGCCGAGCTTGCGCGTCGATGTCATTACGCTGTTCCCGGAAATGTTCGCCGCCATCGGCGATTACGGCATTACCAGCCGTGCGGTAAGGCAGGAGCTGTTGCAGCTGACCTGCTGGAACCCACGCAGTTACACCACGGATCGTCATCACACCGTTGACGACCGCCCCTTCGGTGGTGGTCCTGGCATGGTGATGAAGATCAAGCCGCTCGAAGATGCACTGGCTGATGCCAGGCAGGCCAGCGGCGGTCAGGCGAAGGTGATCTACCTTTCGCCACAAGGCCGCCCGCTGACGCAAGCGGCGGTACGCGAGCTGGCGAAGGAGGAGCGTCTGATCCTCATCGCTGGCCGCTACGAAGGCGTCGACGAGCGTTTCATCGAAACGCACGTCGACGAGGAATGGTCGATTGGCGACTACGTCCTGTCCGGCGGTGAGCTGCCGGCCATGGTGCTGATCGATGCGGTGACGCGCCTTTTGCCTGGTGCATTGGGTCATGCAGATTCGGCCGAGGAAGACTCCTTTACGGATGGCTTGCTCGACTGCCCGCACTACACCCGTCCGGAGGTGTATGCGGATAAACGTGTTCCTGAGGTGCTGCTTGGCGGCAACCACGAACACATCCGGCGCTGGCGTTTGCAGCAGTCCCTGGGACGCACCTGGGAACGCCGTGTCGATCTTCTGGATAGCCGCTCGCTTTCTGGGGAAGAGAAAAAGCTGCTGGAGGAATACATCCGCCAGCGGGACGATAACTAAATATCGATGGCCGGCCTGATGGCCCGTCTTAGGAGCGCAGCATGACCAACAAGATCATTCAGCAACTCGAAGCTGAGCAGATGAGCAAAGAGATCCCTACCTTTGCCCCGGGCGACACCGTAATCGTCCAGGTAAAAGTAAAGGAAGGTGACCGTCAGCGTCTGCAGGCGTTCGAAGGTGTGGTAATCGCCAAGCGTAACCGCGGTCTGAACAGCGCTTTCACCGTGCGCAAGATCTCCAGCGGCGTAGGCGTTGAGCGTACTTTCCAGACCTACAGCCCGCTGGTCGACAGCCTGTCCGTCAAGCGTCGTGGTGACGTTCGCAAGGCCAAGCTGTACTACCTCCGCGACCTGTCCGGCAAGGCAGCACGCATCAAGGAGAAGCTGGCTTAAGCCACGCTTTCCTCACGAAAAAAGCAGCCCTGGGCTGCTTTTTTCGTTTCTGGCGTTCGTCGAAGTGGCAGCAACGTGGCGAAAGCAGCCTTTCGTAGTCGGGGGACAATTGGTGGGCTAAAGCCCACCCTACGGCTAGATGCGCGGCTGTAGGGTGGGCTTCAGCCCACCAAACCGAAGGTCCGCTTTCGCCTTGTAGAGTCCTTTCCTGTTGGGTGCGATTTTCGTGTCCAATATGCACACCAACGTTGTGAGCAGGTTCTGAGTAATGACCCCCAGAGAGCAGGAAATTCAGCGGCGTACCGAGCTTTCCGAGACCCGTGTGGCCAAGGCGGTGTTTCCGCCGACCACCAATCATCACAACACTCTGTTTGGTGGTACGGCCATGGCGTGGATGGACGAGGTGTCGTTCATCGCCGCCACCCGTTTCTGCCGGCTGCCGCTGGTCACGGTGTCCTCGGACCGTATCGATTTCAGTCATCCGATTCCGGCCGGTAGCATCGTCGAGCTGGTCGGTCGCGTGAGTGCGGTCGGCAATACCAGCATGAAGGTGCAGGTCGACGTGTTCGTCGAGGACATGTACGGCGCCCGCCGCGAGCTCGCCATTCGTGGTGCCTTCAGCTTCGTGGCGATGGGCGAGGATGGCAAGCCGGTAGCGGTGCTGCCGGGTTTCTGATCGTGCGTGTGCCGCTGGTGCCGCCAAACCTTCCGTTTTGGGGATAACCGATGTCCGCAGTCGACCATCCGCTGATCGAGCGCTTCATCGAGACGCTGTGGCTGGAGAAAGGCTTGTCCGTGCATACCCGGTCTGCGTATCGCAGTGACCTGGCATTGCTCAATGGCTGGCTGCAGGGGCGTGGTGTCGAGCTGCAGGCGGTCGGCCGCGAGGTGCTGCTCGATCACCTGGCCTGGCGCATGAACGAAGGCTACAAGGCGCGCTCCACGGCGCGGCTGATTTCCGGGATGCGCGGCTTCTACCGGTTTCTGCTGCGCGAGGGGGTGATCGAAACCGATCCTACCCTGCAGGTGGACATGCCCCAGCTTGGGCGGCCGTTGCCCAAGTCGCTGTCCGAGGCGGATGTCGAGGCGCTGCTGGCGGCCCCCGATCTGGATGATCCCATTGGCCTGCGTGACCGCGCGATGCTCGAGGTGCTGTATGCCTGTGGGTTGCGGGTCAGTGAGCTGATCGGGCTGACGCTCGAACAGGTCAATCTGCGTCAGGGCGTGCTGCGGGTCTTCGGCAAGGGCAGCAAGGAGCGCCTGGTGCCCATGGGTGAAGAGGCGATCGGCTGGGTCGAGCGTTACTGCCGCGAGGCGCGGCCGGCGCTGCTCGGTGGTCGGCCGGGCGATGTGCTGTTTCCCAGTTTGCGCGGCGAGCAGATGACCCGGCAGACCTTCTGGCATCGCATCAAGCATCAGGCCAGGGTGGCCGGCATCGCCAAGTCGCTGTCGCCGCATACGCTGCGGCACGCCTTCGCGACCCATCTGCTCAACCACGGCGCGGACCTGCGCGTGGTGCAGATGCTGCTGGGGCACAGTGATCTGTCCACCACGCAGATCTACACCCACGTGGCGCGGGCTCGCTTGCAGGCCCTGCACGCACAGCACCATCCGCGGGGGTGAGCCGGTTGCGGCAGTTCGCGCTTTGCGTCCCGGCCCTGCGGCCCGCGGCTGCGGTTGTGGTAGTCTTCGTTCTTCCCTTGTCACCCCGTCGCTCGATAGGAGTATTCATGCGTGTGACCCGCATTTTCGCGGCCATGGCCCTTGGCCTGGTCAGCACCCTCGGCCATGCCGCCGACCCGGATCAGACGATTCGCAAGAACCTGCTGTCGATCCAGCCTGATCTGCCGATCGAGGCCATTGCCGAAAGTCCGATGCCCGGCGTCTACCAGGTGCAGCTCAAGGGTGGTCGCCAGCTGTATGCCAGTGCCGACGGGCAGTTCGTCATGCAGGGTTACCTGTTCCAGTTCAAGGACGGGCAGGCCATCAACCTGACCGAGGCTGAAGAGAGTCGCGCCATCGCCAAGCAGATCAACGCCATTCCTGCCAAGGACATGGTGGTGTTCGCGCCCAAGCAACCGAAAGCGCATATCACCGTGTTCACCGACACCGACTGCGGTTACTGCCAGAAGCTGCACAGCGAAGTGGCCGAGCTCAACAAGCAGGGTATCGAAGTGCGTTACCTGGCCTTCCCGCGTCAGGGGCTGGGCAGCAAGGGTGCCAAGGATCTGGCCAGCGTCTGGTGCTCGAAGGATCGCCAGGCGGCGATGAATCAGGCCAAATCGCGTCAGTCGGTCGCCGAAGCCACCTGCGACAATCCCGTGGCCGAGCAGTATCAGCTAGGGCAGATGATCGGGGTCAATGGCACGCCGGCGATCATTCTGGAAAACGGCAAGATGATTCCGGGCTATCAGCCCGCGGCGCAGTTGGCAAAACTGGCGCTGGAAGCCAAGTGATCTGGCTCGATTGACTATCGAACGGCCGCTTCGTAATGTGCGGCTCTTTTTCCACGGCTGGCGCGTGTTCCAGCCGTTTTACGCAGTGCAGTTGGGGAGTCTAGTGTGAATCCGGTCAAAGTAGGCATCTGTGGGCTGGGTACCGTCGGTGGCGGTACCGTCAATGTGCTCAAGCGCAACGCCGAGGAAATCGCGCGTCGTGCCGGGCGTGGCATCGAGGTGGCGCAGATTGCCACCCGTACACCCAAGCCTCAGTACCAGTCGACCGGCATTAGCATTACCAACGATGTGTTCGCAGTAGCCAGCAACCCCGAAATCGATATCGTCGTGGAGCTGATTGGCGGCTACAGCATCGCCCGTGAGCTGGTGCTCAAGGCCATCGACAACGGCAAGCATGTGGTGACCGCCAACAAGGCGCTGATCGCCGTGCACGGCAACGAGATCTTCGCCCGCGCTCGCGAGAAGGGCGTGATCGTTGCCTTCGAGGCGGCGGTGGCGGGTGGCATCCCGGTGATCAAGGCGATTCGCGAAGGCCTGGCGGCCAACCGTATCAACTGGCTGGCGGGGATCATCAACGGTACCGGCAACTTCATTCTCAGTGAAATGCGCGAGAAAGGCCGTACTTTCGAGGACGTGCTCGCCGAGGCACAGGCGCTGGGTTATGCCGAAGCCGATCCGACCTTCGACGTCGAGGGTATCGACGCGGCCCACAAGCTGACCATTCTGGCGTCCATCGCGTTCGGTATCCCGCTGCAGTTCGACAAGGCCTACACCGAAGGCATCACCAAGCTGACCACTGCTGACGTCAACTACGCCGAAGCGTTGGGCTACCGTATCAAGCACCTGGGCGTCGCACGCCGTACCGAGGCCGGTATCGAGCTGCGCGTGCACCCGACGCTGATTCCGGCCGACCGCCTGATCGCCAACGTCAATGGCGTGATGAATGCGGTGATGGTCAATGGCGATGCCGCTGGCAGCACGCTGTTCTACGGCGCTGGCGCTGGCATGGAGGCGACCGCGTCGGCGGTGGTGGCGGATCTGGTCGATGTGGTGCGTGCCCTGACCACCGACCCGACCAATCGCGTGCCGCACCTGGCCTTCCAGCCGGATTCGCTGTCCGACCATCCGATCCTGTCGATCGCCGACTGCGAAAGCGCCTATTACCTGCGCATTCAGGCCAAGGATCGCCCCGGCGTGCTGGCCCAGGTGGCGAGCATCCTGTCGGAGCGCGGCATCAACATCGAATCGATCATGCAGAAAGAAGTCGAAGAGCAGGATGGCCTGGTGCCGATGATCCTGGTCACGCATCGCGTTGCCGAGCAGCGCATGAACGACGCCATTGCAGCGCTCGAAGCGCTGAGCGACGTGGTCGGCAATGTCGTGCGCATCCGCGTCGAACAACTGAACTGAAAGCAGCTACGGCTGCAAGCTTCAAGCTGCAAGAGGGCCTCTGGGTTCACTGCTCGCTTGATGAACTGAACTTGAACACCGCAGCAGGGGAGAAGCGATAAGTCGCGAGCAAGGCACTTGTGCTGTTGCTCGACGCTTGAAGCTTGAAGCTTGCCGCTCGAACCGAAGGTTTGCAGACAATGCGCTATATCAGCACTCGCGGCCAGGCACCGGCCCTGAATTTCGAAGATGTTCTGCTGGCCGGTCTGGCCACTGACGGCGGCCTCTATGTGCCGGAAAACCTGCCGCGCTTCACGCAGGAAGAGATCGCCTCCTGGGCGGGCCTGCCGTATCACGAGCTGGCGTTCCGGGTGATGCGTCCGTTCGTGACCGGCAGCATCCCGGATGCCGATTTCAAGAAGATCCTCGAGGACACGTACGGCGTGTTCGAGCACTCCGCCGTGGCGCCGCTGCGCCAGTTGAACGGCAACGAGTGGGTGCTCGAGCTGTTCCATGGTCCGACCCTGGCGTTCAAGGATTTCGCCCTGCAACTGCTGGGTCGCCTGCTCGATTACGTGCTCGCCAAGCGCAACGAGCGCGTGGTGATCATGGGCGCCACTTCCGGTGATACCGGTTCGGCGGCCATCGAGGGCTGCAAGGCCTGCGACAACGTCGACATCTTCATCATGCACCCGCACAACCGCGTGTCTGAAGTGCAGCGCCGGCAGATGACCACCATCCTGGGCGACAACATTCACAATATCGCCATCGAGGGCAACTTCGATGACTGCCAGGAGATGGTCAAGGCCAGCTTCGCCGACCAGGGTTTCCTCAAGGGCACTCGCCTGGTGGCGGTCAACTCGATCAACTGGGCGCGGATCATGGCCCAGATCGTCTACTACTTCCATGCGGCGCTGCAGCTCGGTGGCCCGGCGCGTTCGGTGGCCTTCTCGGTGCCGACCGGCAACTTCGGCGATATTTTCGCCGGTTATCTGGCGCGCAACATGGGCTTGCCGATCAGCCAACTGATCGTCGCCACCAACCGCAATGACATCCTGCATCGCTTCATGAGCGGCAATCAGTACGCCAAGGGTGAGCTGTATCCGACCCTGTCACCGTCGATGGACATCATGGTGTCGTCGAACTTCGAGCGCCTGCTGTTCGACCTGCACGGTCGTAATGGTTCGTCGATCGCGGCACTGATGACCGAGTTCCGTCAGACCGGTGGTTTCACCGTCGAGGACGATCGCTGGACCGAGGCCCGCAAGCTGTTCGACTCCCTTGCGGTGAGCGACGAGCAGACCTGCGAAACCATTGCCGAGGTGTACGCCGCCACTGGCGAACTGCTCGACCCGCACACCGCCATTGGCGTGCGTGCTGCTCGCGAATGCCGTCGCAGCCTGGCTGTGCCGATGGTGGTTCTCGGTACGGCGCATCCGGTCAAGTTTCCGGAAGCGGTGGAAAAGGCTGCCGTCGATCGGTCGCCGGCGCTGCCGCCGCACCTGGCCGATCTGTTCGAGCGCGACGAGCGCTGTACCGTACTGGCCAACGACCTGAAGACGGTGCAGGCATTCGTGGCTGCCCACGGTAATCGCGGCAAGCCGCTTTAAGCGATAACGCTGCAAGGCGAAAGGCCGGTCACCTGGTGGTGCCGGCCTTTCGCGTTTTCAGGGGGTTGTCGACTGACTGCTGTGGAAGCGGGCAATGCCCACGATTCGAGCGTATGGCGTGCTCCCAGGAAAGCGGTTCTGTAGCTTTCAGGTCGCAGGTTGGGCTTTAGCCCGCCAAACCACGGCCCGCCTTGCCTGATCGTCGCCAGGCCCTACTGCCGATTGACGGCAGTAATCGGTGCCTGCTGGCACAAGCGCTTGTCCAGTTGCCCGACGTAGGGGTTTGCCCAGCCCATGACGCACCCCATCAGCTGGTTGCGCTGGCGTTCCCACTGCTGCGCCGGGTAGGTCTTGTTCCAGGCGGTGAACAGCTGGCGATTCTGTCTCGACAGCTTGAGCTTGTAGCGGTCGCTCATGTACAGGTAAGTGCGGGCGATCATGCCGCGTACTTCCTTGCGCGGCATGACCTTGCGGGCCTTGAAGTCGACCACCGTCGCGCAGGCGCCATACTGGCTGGGCGCCTGGGGTAGCCAGCCGAAGTCGTAGTTGCTGCGATCTCCGTTGACCTCGCCAATCGCCGGTACCAGGTTGTGCAGGTCGGCTTCGGCGCGGCGATACACGCTGTCGTTCTTGCTGCAGTTCTGCCGGCCGCCGTTTTGCCAGCACTGGCGCTGGTGGCCGATCTGCCAGGCTGGGACGATGTGTTCCCACTCGATCCGGGCGGCCCTGTTGGCATTCTTGCGCGGGGTGTATCCGCAACTTTTCAGGTCGACGCGGTTGCCACTGAAACTGCAGCCGCAGTAGAACTCCACCGACTGACGCTCATAGAGCTTCCAGCCGATTTTCTTGGCCTGGCTGAAGGTTTGCGGTGGTGCGGCGAAGATCGATGTGCAGAGGATGAGGCAGAGCAGGGCGAGGAGGCTGCGGGACGGCATGCGGCTTTCCGAAAAGGGGCGAATCATACCGGTTCGCAGCCGGATGCCAAGGCTAGCCAATTGATGGCGCGGTCATTGCGTCCTGGCTTTTGCACAACTGCGAAAGGGTCGGCGGATTTTTCCTCGTGCAGTCGGTTTAATTGCCGGGATGTCTCCCACTCCATCCATTCCTTCGCATCATTCCAGGCCTGATCGACGTCCTGAAATTAATTACATGTGATTCGTTGATATGTCACATGTAATGTTCTAGTCTGCGCTTCATGGAAAACAAATCCTCAGCTCATTATCAGCGTCTCTTTCGCCAGCGTCTGCGCGAACAGGGGCTGGTGAAAAAGGAAGTCTGGATACTGCCCGAGCATGCCCAACGGCTCTCGGCGGTCGAACGGAAACTGCGCCAGCCCCAGTCGGAGCTGGCTTCAATGGAGGAGGGGGTGAGCATGCCTCAGGTTTGGACTGCACAAACGTTGTTCGATGCGCTTTCAGGGGCAGAGCCGTTTGCTGATGGCCGCGCTGCCGTCGAGCTGATTCAGGGCGCCGATGCCAGTTTGCACGTGACCATGAAGGACTATGGTGATCTGCCGCTGTTCATTGCGGTATTCGGTGATCAGATCATCGTCGAGGCGCTGCTCTGGCCTGCCAGTGACGTGCGCGATGCTGCCGCTTTCAACGAGGAAGTGCTGCGTAGCCACAAGCTTTTCCCGCTCTCCAGCGTCGGCCTCGAAACCCTGCCCGACGGGCAGGCCTGTTACACCATGTTCGGTGCGTTGAGTGCCTCGTCGATCCTGCCCAACGTGGTGCTGGAGATCGAAACCCTGGCAGACAACGTCATCAAGGCGACCGAAGCCTACGAAGACTTCCTCAAGGCCAGTGCATAAGGAGAAACGCTGATGAACGTCTGGAGCAAATTGCTGACGGCACTGCGTGGCGGTGCCAACGAATTGGGTGAGACGCTGGTCGATGGGCAGGCGCTGCGCATTCTCGATCAGGAAATCCGCGACGCCGATATCGAACTGCGCAAATCCAAGGAAGCCCTGGCCGAGATCATGGCCAAGCAGAAGCTGGCCGCCGAACGTGCCGGTAAATCCGCAGCCAAGGTCGCCGAGTACGAGCAATACGCGCTCAAGGCCCTGGAAGCGGGCAATGAGGCACTGGCCGGTGAAGTGGCCGGCAAGATCGCCAACCTGGAGATCGAGCTGGCCAGCGATCGTGAACAGGCTGATGGCTATGCCGCCAGCGTGGCGCAATTGCGCAAGGCCGTGACCCAGGCCGAGGCCAACATCAAACGTCTGAAGCAGCAGGTGGACACCGTCAAGGCCACCGAAAGCGTGCAGAAGGCGCAGATGGCCGTGGCGCAGCGCTACGGTGGTTCCCAGGCCAAGCTGCACACGGCGGTCGAGTCGCTGGAGCGCATCAAGCAGCAGCAGGCGGAGCGTGCGGCCGAGATGGAAGCCGCGGCCGAGCTTGCCGAGGCGTCCAACCCGGATGACTCGCTGGATGCCAAGCTGCGTGCGGCGGGTATCGTCGCCGACAAGACCAGTGCCGACAGCGTGCTGGCGCGTCTCAAGGACAAGGCCAAGCCCTGATTCATCGGGCCAGCCACGACAGGTGGCTGTGGTACGTCATGAATGGTGGAGCCGATGGGCTCTGCCATGTTTTTCAGGGATAGGAAATCATGGAAATCTTCCTGCAGATCTCGCTGGCTTTCCCCACCGTCATCTTCAGCTTCCTGCTGTGTCTGGCGGTGGTGTATTGGGTCATCGTCGCGTTTGGCCTGATCGAGATCGACGTGCTCGACGTCGAAGCCGACTCCGCACTGGAAGGCCCGGCTGCGGCACTCCTGTCCAAACTCAAGCTGCGTGACGTACCGCTCACCCTGGTGCTGACCCTGCTGTCTTTCTTCGCCTGGTTCATCAGCTACTTCGTCGACCTCTTGGGGCTTGGCCTGTTGCCACTGGAGTGGCTGCGCTACCCACTGGGCGCGCTGGTGGCAGTGGCCGCGTTGTTTCTTGCCGTGCCGCCGACGCGCCTGCTGTGCGCGCCGCTGCGCCCGCTGTTCCTCAAACTGGAAGTGACCAGCAGCAAGAGCGTGCTCGGTCAGACCGCCGTGGTGCGCAGTGGCCGGGTGACCGCCAGCCATGGCGAGGCCATGCTCGAAGACGGTGGTGCCGGCCTGATTCTGCGGGTTCGGGCTGACGAACAGCTGGGCTTCAAGCGTGGCGACCGTGTCGTTTTACTGGAATACCTGGAAGCGCAGCATGCTTACCGGGTGATAACTGAAGAAGAGTTCCGGGGTATCTGATGCGCTGATCAGCGTCTGCCGGGCAGCAGTCCGGCAGGTCGTGATCCAGCTTTCAGCCGGTTCCATCCGCCTCAAAGGAGATTGAGCGCAATGTATAACCTTCCACCGTCGTTGATTCCCGTGCTGGTCGGGGTCGGCCTGGTCGCCCTGCTGATCGTTGGGCTGCTGGCCTTGTTCAAGGCCTTCTACATCAAGGTTCCCCAGGGGACGGCGCTGATCGTCAACGACATGTCGTCGACGCCCAAGGTGCACTTCACCGGAGCGCTGGTTTACCCGGTCATCCACCTCAAGGAGTTCATGAAGATCTCCCTGATCACCCTGGAAGTCGATCGCCGCGCCAAGGACGGGCTGATCTGTCGCGACAACATGCGCGCGGACATCACCGTGGCGTTCTACCTGCGCGTCAACGAGACCCAGGAAGACGTGCTCAAGGTCGCCAAGGCCATCGGCGTCGAGCGTGCCTCCGATCGTGCGGCGGTGAACGAGCTGTTCAACGCCAAGTTCTCCGAAGCCCTGAAGACCGTCGGCAAGCAGTTCGACTTCGTCCAGCTGTTCGAGAACCGTCAGGAATTCCGTGACCGCATCGTCGAGGTGATCGGCAACGACCTCAATGGTTACGTGCTCGAAGACGTGGCCATCGATTACCTGGAGCAGACCGCCAAGAGCTCTCTGGACCCGAGCAACATTCTCGACGCCGAGGGTATCCGCAAGATCACCCAGCTGACCGCTGCGCAGAACGTCATCACCAATGACCTGGAGCGCAACGAAGAACTGGCGATCAAGAAGAAGAACGTCGAAACCCGCGAGGCGACGCTGGCCCTCGAGCGTCAGCAGGCCGATGCCGAAGCGCGCCAGAAACGCGAGATCGAAACCATCCAGGCCCGTGAGCAGGCGGAAACCCTCAAGGTCAAGGAAGAAGAGCGTCTGAAGGCCGAGCAGGCGCGCATCCAGACCCAGCAGGAGCTCGACATCCGCGCCGAGAACCATCAGCGCGAAGTGGAAGTGGCGCAGCAGAACCGCCAGCGTGCGGTGGTCATCGAGGTGGAGAAGGTGACCCGCGCCAAGGATCTGGAAGTGGTGGCCCGCGAGCGCGAAGTCGAACTGCAGCGCATCGAGAAGGAAAAGGCGCTGGAAGAAGAGCGCAAGAACATCGCCAGCGTGGTGCGCGAGCGGGTTGCGGTCGAGAAGACCGTGGCTCAGGAAGAGGAGCGCATCAAGGAAGTCCGTGAGGTTTCCGAAGCCGAGCGCATGAAGCAGGTCACCGTGATCAATGCCCAGGCCGAAGCCGAGCAGGAGCTGGTGCGCCAGGTCAAGCAGGCCGAAGCGGACGAAACCCGTTCCAAGCACAAGGCGGTGGAAATCAACAACCTCGCCCAGGCCGAGCTGGAGGCCGCTGCCAAGAGCGCCGAGGCGAAGAAGAAGCTCGCCGAGGGTATCGAAGCCGAGCGCGCTGCGCCGGGTCTGGCCGATGCGCGGGTGCGTGAAGTCACCGCTGCGGCCAAGGAGAAGGAAGGTCTCGCCGAGGCTCGTGTGCAGGCCGAACGTCTGATTGCCGAAGCCAAGGGCGAGCAGGAGAAGGGCCTGGCCCAGGCTCGTGTGACCGAAGCGCAGGCGGCAGCCAAGGAGAAGGACGGCCTGGCCGATGCCAAGGTGCTGGAAGAGAAGCTCGGCGCGCAGGCACGAGGCGAAGAGCAGCTCGGCGTGGCCAAGGCCAAGGCGACCCAGGATCTGGGCATGGCCGAGGCGCAGGTACTGCTGGAGCGTCTGAACGCCGAAGCGGAAGGCCTGGGCAAGAAGTTTGGTGCCCTCGACGCGCTCAGCGACAACGCCCGTCAGCACGAAGAGTTCCGCATGCAGCTGGAGAAGAGCTTCGAGGAAGCCATGGCGGCCATCGCGGCGAACAAGGAAATCGCCAAGGATCAGGCCGAGGTTCTGGCCACCGCGCTGGCCAAGGCGAAGATCGAGATCGTCGGCGGCGAAGGCGACTTCTTCAACTCGTTCGCCAAGTCGCTGTCGGTGGGCAAGGCCATCGAGGGCGTGGTTGGCAAGAGCCCGGTGGTTCAGGACGTGCTTGCCCGTCTGTTGCAGGGCCGCGTACCGGAAGCCAAGCCCGTGCAGCCGGATACCGAGCAGGCGTGATGCACGATGCATGGGGCGTCGCTGGCGCCCCATGCAACCAACCGCTTCGCGATGGCAGGACCAGGCAAGCCTGCTCCTGCCACACGTTGCAGATACAGCGTTCAATCACTCTACAAGGAATGTTTCATGTCAGAACCAAGAGATCATCTGGAAATGACCTTTCGTTCGATCCAGTGCTTTGCCGACGACGGCCGCCTGGATGCAGACGAACTGGGCTCGCTGCTGGCGATCGCCGAGCGCGACGGCGTGATCGATGACAACGAGATTCGTGTGCTGACGCGGATCATCGCCCGCATCAAGCCGGAAGAACTCGACCAGCCGATGCGCGACAAGCTCGCCGAAGTCGCCAGGAAGATCGGTGCCTGAGCACCGCTAGAAATCGCTTTTCGCGCCGCCCTCTCGCGGTAGGCGCGCTTTTGCTTGCAGACAGCGCAGATTCAGGAAGACCACGATGTCGGACGCCCAAGCCGAAAACACCCAGCAGGACATTCTCGACAAAGCCGTTGCCGAAGGCGGTGCCTATGAGGTGCTGCACAAGCGCCTGCAGGAGCAGGGGCTGCGCCTGCGGCAAAATACCGAGGCACTGAACGAGCAGCGTCTGCAAGAGTTCGGCAGCAGCCAGATGGAAGTGACCGGTCGGGTTCGCATCCGTACCGAGAACAACTGCATCGCCCGCGATATCGTCCAGGTCGGCGACTGGCTGCTGTTCGGCTACAACGTGTTCCTCGGCCTGAAGAAGGAAACCTCGGTCGCCGACGTGTTCTCGCTCTACCGGCTGGTGGAAGGGCCGGAGGGCTACGAGGCCGAGTCGATCGCCCTCGAGGGCACCTTCCTGGCGCAGAGCGGCTTCGTCAACGACTTCAACGAGCTCTACACCTACTACAAGAACACCCGGCTGCTGCAGCTGGCGATCCGTGACGGCAAGCTGCTGGCGAGCTTCCAGATCGGCGAGCGCATCACCGACATTCGCGTGTTTCGCTGGTCACTGTCGCTCGACGGCAAGGACGTGCGCTACATCGACAACCGCGGCGAACGCGATATCGCGCTGCCGGCGCCGTTCGATTTCGAATGGCAGAAAACCACCCGTGACATGACCGTCAACGGGCGCTTCCCGCACTTGAACATCCTCGACACGGTATTCGTCGAGACCATCGGTGGCGACCTGACGATCAAGGTCGAGAACAACACCGAGAAGGGCGAGGGCATCTACCGCGAGGAGGTGGTGGACAAGACCCAGTCGCTGGACGATGCCCAGGTCGAGTTCGCTGCCCTGGGTAGCCTGATTCTGCTGAAGATCCTGCCGTACCGCGAGGAGCAGTGGCGCTATCTGGTGTTCAACCGGCTGACCCGCAAGGTCGAGCGCATCGATGCCATCGGCCTGGCCTGCGTGCAGCTGCCCGAAGACCACGGCATCATCTTCCCCGGCGGTTATTACCTGCAGAACGGTGAACACAAGACCTTCGAGCAGTCGATGGCCGGCATGCGCTTCAAGCGCTCGGTGCGTTCGCCCAATGGCGAAGACGTGCAATACATCTTCTACCACCCGGGCGAAGGCCGGGCGGTATTGCTGACCTACAACCTGGTCACCCGGCAGCTGCAGAACCCGATCTTCGGCCACGGCTACGCGCGCCTGGAAGACGGGCGCATGGTGATCTTTTCCGCCGAGGGCGACGAACCGACGCGCATCCACCCCATGCAGATCTGGCAGACGCCATTCTGCAGCGAGGAGTACGCCGCGCGTCAGCCGGCACGCAGCGGTTTCTTCGGGCGAATCGGCAATGCCGAGCTGGTGCGCGGCGTCTCCGACCTGTTCAACCTCAGCCGCGAGATCGACAGCCGCGAGGTCTCGGTGCCGCGCTACACCCTGCTGTGTCAGAACACCCGGCGGCTGTTCGACGTCTATCACTGGCTCAGCGATCCGCAGTGCGCGGGCATGGCACCGTTGCTGCGCGAGATCGCGGCGACCGGCGAGCTGGTGCTCGACGAGTTCGAGAAGGTCGAGAGCATTCGCCAGCAGTCGGCCACGGCCATGGCCAGTGCGGAAAGTCGGCAGAAGGCGCTGCTCGAGAGCCTGCGCTCGGAGAGCTGGGACAAGGTCGAGCAGTACGTCGAGGCACTCAACGCCATCATCGCCCAGCGCGGCCAGTTGCTGACCATCCGCGATTATCGCTACATCGACGTGGCGCGTATCGACGCCATGGAGCAGGCGCTGCTCGAAGCCCGCGAGCAGACTGCCGCTGCCACTTCACGCTACCTGGCAGGTGATGCCGCGCTACAGCCGTATCACGACAACCTGCAGGCACTCGATGCCCAGGCACAGAAAGCCGAGACCGTGGCGCAACTGGCCGAACCCCTGGCAGGGCTGGGCGAGATGGCCGCCAACCTGGACATGCTCTCCGGGCTGATGGCTTCGCTGCAGATCGACGATGCCACCGAGCGGACCCGCATCGTCGATGCCATTTCCGAGGTGTACGCCAAGCTCAACCAGGCCAAGGCGCGAGCCGAGCAGCGCCGCAAGGGGCTTGGCTCGACGGAAACCGTGGCGCAGTTCGGCGCCCAGTTCAAGCTGTTCAGCCAGAGCATCACCAACGCCCTGGCGCTGGCCCAGGATCCCGAGCGCTGCGACGAGCAGCTGTCGCGTCTGCTGGTGCAACTTGAAGAACTGGAGAGCCAGTTCGGTGACCACGAGCAGTTTCTCGGCGACATTCTGGCCAAGCGCGAGGAGCTGCTGGAAACCTTCGAGGCCCACAAGCAGACCCTGCTCGACGAGCGTCAGCGCAAGGCTCAGGCCCTGCTCGATGCCGCCCGGCGCATCCTCGACAGCCTGGGCCGGCGCACCGCGCGTTTCGACCAGGCCGAAGAACTGAATGCGTTCTTCGCCGCTGACCCGCTGATTCTCAAGCTGCGTGAACTGGCCGAACGCCTGCGCGAACTCAAGGACAGCGTCAAGGCCGATGATGTCGAGGCGCGTCTGAAGGGCGCCCGGGACCAGGCCGTGCGTGCGCTGCGCGACAAGAGCGAACTGTTCGAAGAGGGCGGTGATGTCATCAAGCTGGGGCCGCGCCACCGCTTCGCCGTCAACACCCAGGAACTGGACCTGACCCTGCTGCCCCGTGGCGACGGGCTGTTCCTGCACCTGACCGGCACCGATTTTCTCGAACCCCTGCACGACCGCGAGCTGGAGGCGTTGCGCGATTACTGGCAGGTGGCGCTGGAGTCGGAATCGGCCGCGTTGTACCGCGGCGAGTTCCTCGCCGGTCTGGTCCTCGACGCCGCCGTGCGTAACGCCGAGGGGCTCAGCCTCGACCTGCTCAAGGCGCAGATGAGTCAGCCCGAGGAACTGATCAAGCGCATCCGCGAGTTCGCGGCACCGCGCTACAAGGAAGGCTACCAGAAGGGCATTCACGACCAGGACGCCATGGCCATCCTGCTCAGGTTGCTGGCGCTGCGCGAAGGCGCCGGGCTGTTGACCTACACGCCTCTGGCCCGTGGTTTCGCATTGTTCTTCTGGAACCGCTGGCGCGAAGACATGGACGCCGCCCACTGGGCCGAGCGCGCCCACACCTGCGCCAACATCCGCAAGCTGTTCGGTCGTGATGAAGGCCTGGTGCAGTTGCGTGCCGAAGTGCTGGCGGCGATGCAGGGGTTCCTGGCACGCCACCCGATGCCGTTCGAGGCGGCGCCGTTGCGCGAGGCTGCCGAGTATCTGGTCGAAGAGCTGGCTGCCGAGCGCGTCGAGTTCGTGGTCAGCAAGTACGCCCGCGATCTGCTCGACGGCCTGCGCCAGCACCTGCAGACCGCACACATGTGGGACGGCTACCTGCAAGCCCAGGAGCGCCTGCGCGGACGACCCGATCAGCGCTGGGCGCTGGCGGAGAACTGGCTGCGTGCCTATTGCGCCGAACAGAGCGCGGCCTCCCAGGCCTATGTACCCGAGGCCGTGGCCCTCGGCCTTATCGATGCCGAGCTGCCGGTTCGTGTCACCGAGGCGGATCTGCAGGTGCGCGTTGACGGCCTGCTCGGCGATCATCCACGCATCGAGCAGGGCACCCTGGCGTTCGCGCTGGACGATTTCTTCCAGCGTCTGCGTCACCACCGCGAGACGTTCCTGCCGGCTCTGCAGCGTTATCAGGCGCTGCGTCAGGAGGTGGTCAATCGCGAGCGCGATGCGTTGCGCCTGAGCGAGTTCAAGCCACGGCCGCTGTCCTCCTTCGTGCGCAACAAGCTGATCAACGATGTGTACCTGGGTGTCATCGGCGACAACCTGGCCAAGCAGATGGGCACCGCCGGTGAAAGCAAGCGCACCGACCTGATGGGCCTGCTGATGCTCATCTCGCCGCCTGGCTACGGCAAGACCACCCTGATGGAGTACGTGGCTCACCGCCTCGGTCTGATCTTCATGAAGATCAACGGCCCGGCCCTCGGCCACGAAGTGCGTTCCATAGACCCTGCTCAGGCACCCGACGCCACCTCCCGCCAGGAGCTGGAGAAGCTCAACCTGGCGCTGGAAATGGGCAACAACGTGATGCTCTACGTCGACGACATCCAGCACACCCACCCGGAATTCCTGCAGAAATTCATCTCGCTGTGCGACGGTACCCGGCGCATCGAGGGTGTGTGGAAGGGTCGCACCAAGACCTACGACATGCGCGGCAAGAAGTTCTGCGTGGTGATGTCGGGCAACCCCTATACCGAGTCCGGCGACGTATTCAAGATCCCTGACATGCTGGCCAACCGGGCTGATATCTACAACCTGGGCGATACCCTGGGCGGCATGGAAGAGGCTTTCGCGCTCAGCTACATCGAGAACGGCCTGACGTCCAATCCGGTGCTGGCGCCGCTGGCCACCCGCGATATGGCCGATGTCTATCGCTTCGTCGCCAAGGCCGAAGGCAAGCCGTTCTCCAGCAACGAACTGAGCCACGGTTACAGCGGCGCCGAGGTCAACGAAATCGTCTCCACCCTGCAGCGCCTGATGCAGGTGCGCGACGTGGTGCTCAAGGTCAATCAGCAGTACATCGCCAGTGCTGCCCAGGCCAACGAGTACCGTACCGAGCCCTCGTTCAAGCTGCAGGGCAGCTACCGCAACATGAACAAGATGGCCGAGAAAATCTCCTCGGTGATGAACGACGCCGAGCTGCTGCAACTGATCGCCGATCACTACCAGGGCGAATCGCAGCTGCTGACCACCGGCGCCGAGGAAAACCTGCTCAAGCTCGCCGAGCTGCGTGGCAACCAGACGCCCGAGCAGCTCGAGCGCTGGGCGCAGATCAAGCGCGATTTCATGCGCAACAAGGCCATGGGCGGCAGCGACTCCGACATCGGCGGGCGCGTGGTGGCGCAGCTCAACGATCTGGTCGAGGGGGTCCGTGGCCTGGCTCGCGGCGAGCCGGCTGCGCCCGCGCCTGCCGCCGTGCCCTGGCAGGAGCTGCTGGCTGGCCTGGAACGCTTGCGCGAAGTGCAGCCGAAGGTGGAGGTGGCCGTACAGGCGCAGCCGCAACCCGGCATCCAGGCGCTGCTCGAACGCCTCGCCGATGGCCTGCAAGACGGTGTGGTGCCGCTGATCAATGCCATGGACAAGAAGATCGACATCGATCTGGGGACCCACAAGCGTATGGGCGACATGGCCCAGCAACTGCGTGAGATCGCCCGGATGATGGGGCAGGGCGGCGACACGCCGTGACGCTCTGGCTGTTGCCGCGGCTGAAGTTGTTGTTCGGTATCGCCGCACTGATGGTCGTGCTGCAACTGGTCAACAGCCTGGACGGCTACAGCCTGAACCGCTGGGGGCTGATTCCGCGTGTGCTGGAAGCGCTCCCCGGCGTGCTTCTGGCGCCCTGGCTGCACGGCAGTTGGTTGCACCTGTTCGGCAATCTCAGCGGCTTTCTGGTATTGGGCGCGCTGGCCCTGCTGGAGTCGCGCCGCGAGTTCGTCCGTGCCAGCCTGTTCATCGTCGTTGCCAGTGGTCTGCTGGTCTGGCTGTTCGGCCGCCCGGGCATTCATGTCGGCTCCAGTGGCTGGCTGTTCGGGCTGTGGGGGCTGCTGCTCGGGCGCGCCTGGTTCCGTCGCAGCTTCGCGGATCTGCTGCTGGCGGCCCTGGCTCTGGTGCTCTACGGCGGCTTCTTCTTCGGCCTGCTGCCGCAGCAGGGCGTGTCGTTCGAATATCACCTGGCTGGCGCATTGTGCGGCGGACTTTACGCTTCATGGCAGCGGGGCGGGCAAAAGCGCCGCACCCGAAAACGAACTCGGCAGGGTTAAAAATGGATTTCGATCGCCTTGATCAACACCTGCGTGACAGCCTCGCGGACCTCACGCTCAGCAACGATGAGCGAGATGAACTGCGTGAACTGGGCAACGACCTGACGCCTGATCAGGTGCGCTACCTGCGCAACCGCGCCTTCTCTCTGGTGCGCGAGTTGGTCGGCAACCCCGAGGACGCCATGCCGGCCCTGAAATGGCTGGAGCAGGTGATCAAGACCCTGGAGGTGCGCTGCTCGCCGGCCCGTGGCCACGCCAGCGCGCATTTCAGCCCGGGGGAAAGTTGCCGTCAGCGTATTCGCGGCCTATGCCAACAGGCCCGGGAGTCGGTGGATGTGTGCGTCTACACCATTTCCGATGACCAGCTCAGTGACGAGCTGATCGCCGTGCACCGCCGTGGCGTGGCTGTACGGATCATCAGCGACAACGAGAAACGCTTCGATGCCGGCAGCGATATCCAGCGCCTGATCGACCAGGGCGTGCCGCTGCGGATCGACAACAGCCCGTTTCATATGCACCACAAGTTCGCCCTGTTCGACGGGCGCCTGCTGCTCAACGGCAGCTTCAACTGGACGCGCAGCGCCAGTGTCAGCAACGAGGAAAACCTGCTGGTGACCGACGACCCTCATCTGGTCGCCGAGTATGCGCGTGAGTTCGACAGGCTGTGGACTCGCTACCGCCCGGGCTGAGCGGCGGCGCAAGGCGGCTTTGCGAGATCAGCGACGCAACGCTGGCAGAAGCGTCTGCCAGCTGGCTGGCACGTGCCGACGCAGCGCGCTGCTCATGGCGTCCCGGCGTTTCTGGTACAGCAGCCCGAGGCCCATGACGCCCAGGCCGATCAGGCTGACCACCACCGGGAACAGCAGCGAGTCCTCGAACACGTCATGGGCCAGGTAGCCGAGGTAACCCGCCACGCCCAGCGCGCCGAAGACCATGAACAGCGGGCGGCGCAGCAGCACGGCGAGGCCGATCAGGCCCAGATTGATCAGGCAGTAGAGCAGCTTGCCGAACTCGCTGCCGCTGTCCTGCAGGCTCAGGCCGCACCAGAACGCGGTGAGGCCCGCCAGGTAACCCCAGAAGGCGAAATCCTGTTTGCTGCGCCCGTCGACCAGCAGGCTGACGAGCAGCACCAGCAGGCCGAACCAGAGCGAAACGTCACGGCGTTGTTCCCAGGTGATGTACTCGTCATGAAAAAGTTCGCTGAGATCCATCGACATGAACCAGAGGGCCACGGCGATCGGCATGACGATGAACGGGAAGGGCATCACGCGCAGCACCAGCAGGCCGACAACGATGGTGGCGACTTCCATGAGCAGCCAACCGCCTTGCACGTAGCGGTAGTAGTCGGCGTAGTCGGTTTGCGTGTCCCCCATGGGCCACAGGCCGAATACACGCTGGGCGGCGAACACCACCAGCGGCACGAGGCTCACCGCCACCGCCGCCAGCAGGCCGCCCGGAATCGGCTGGCCGCGTTGCCACAGGCTGCGGCCACCGAGGAAGAACAGCAGCAGATAGGCAGCGCTGATCAGCAGTAGCGCAGTGTCGCCGATGCTCATCCAGGCTTCGGTCATCAGCCAGCCCATGGCCCCGATGATCAGCAGCGCACCGAAGTAGTAGGCCACATGGGAGAGCTGAAAGCTGGGGCGGCTGTGTGGATCGTGCTGGAGAAAGTCCACCAGGGCCTGATCCTGACCCGGCTGCAGGACGCCGGCCTGGACGGCACGCTTCAGGTCGCTGCTGTCGATCTTGAGTGTCATGAACGAGTCCCTGTAAGGCGTGGCGCCCTGTCGGCCATTGGCGTGCGTCACGCTCTGGTCGGTGGGCCAGGGCGCTGGGCCACCCTGGCGGGCTGGCTGCCGAATGGCGGGCCAGCGTTGCTGTCAGTGTTTGCGCGGTACGGGCTTGAGCAGTTCGTCTGGCGGCATTTCGCAGGCGATCTTGCGGCCCATCAGCGCTTCGATGGCTGGCAGCGCGTAAGCGTCGTCTTCGCCGGCGAAGCTGATCGAGGTGCCGCTGGTGCCCGCACGACCGGTACGACCAATGCGGTGCACGTAGTCATCCGGCGTTTCCGGCAGGGTGAAGTTGATGACGTGGCTGATGGCATCGACGTGGATGCCTCGGCCCGCCACATCGGTGGCGACCAGCACGCGAATGCTGCCCTCACGGAAGCCTTCGAGCACCTTGATGCGTTTGTGCTGCGGCACGTCGCCGGACATCTGCGCGGCACTGATGCCATCGCGGGTGAGGCGCTCTTCGATGCGCCGTACTTCGTCCTTGCGGTTGGCGAATACCATCACGCGGATCCAGTCGTTCTGAGCGATGAGGTTGTAGAGCAGCTTGTACTTGTCTGCCGAGGCGACGGCGTAGACGTGCTGTTCGACGGTATCGCTGGCGACGCTTTCCGGTTCGATCTCGACGATAGCCGGATCGGTGGTCCACTGTTTGGCCAGGTTCATCACGTCTTCGGTGAAGGTGGCGGAAAACAGCAGCGTCTGGCGTTCGCCCTTCATCGGGGTCTGGCGGATGATCTGCCGGACCTGCGGGATGAAGCCCATGTCGAGCATGCGGTCGGCTTCATCGAGCACCATGACCTCGACCATGTCCAGGTGGACTTCACCGCGCTGGTTGAAGTCCAGCAGGCGGCCCGGGGTGGCGACCAGAATGTCGCAGAAGCGTGATTCGAGCAGCTTGAGCTGTTTGTCGAAGTCCATGCCACCGACGAAGCTCATGACGTTCAGGTCGCTGTACTTGGTCAGTTCGGCCGCATCCTTGGCGATCTGCACCACCAGCTCGCGGGTCGGCGCGATGATCAGGGCCCGCGGCTCGCCCATGTAGCGGTCTTTCGGCGGCGGGGTCTGTTGCAGCTGGGTGATGATCGAAATCAGGAAGGCGGCGGTCTTGCCTGTGCCGGTCTGGGCGCGGCCGATGGCGTCGCGGCCCTTGAGGGTGTAACCCAGTACGCCCGCCTGGATCGGCGTGCAGTAGGGGAAGCCCAGATCATGGATGGCATGCATCAGGTCCGGGGACAGCTTGAAGTCGTGGAAGCGGGTCTTGCCAGGGGCTGGTTCGACCTTGAAATCTTCGAGCTTCCAGGTGTCGACGGGCTTGGGTGCGCGCTCTCGGCGAGGTTTCGCGGGTTTGCTCTGGGGTTTCGGGGCAACGGGAGCCGACGCTTTCGGTGGCCTCGGTGGGCGTTCCTCGCGAGCTGGGCTGGCGGGTGGCGGGGAGGGCTCGATGGTCGGGGAGACTGAGCTGTGTGGCTCATTTTCGGCTTTGCCGAATATTTTTTTGAGTGCTTTGAGCACGGTCATCTCGTCGGTTGATTAAGGAATGAACGACGGCCAGTGTAAAGCAAGACGCGCGCAGGGCGAAGTACCCTGCGGATACCGTCATTGCGGGCTTTGCGATCAGCCTGCCGGCAGGCTGGCGAGCAGCAGGCGCTGCACGTTGCCGCCCATGATCGCGGCGATCTCCTCGCGGCTGAAGCCGGCACCGAGCAGGCCCTCGGTCAGCTGGGCGAGCCCGGTCACGTCGAACGGGGCGTGGATGGTGCCGTTGAAGTCGGAGCCCAGGGCCACATGGCGCACGCCCACCAGGTCGGCGGTGTAGCGAATCGCCTTGACGATGGCAGCCACCGAGGTGGCACACACGGCCGTGTCCCAGTAACCGATGCCAATCACCCCGCCGGTGGCGGCAATGGCGCGCAGGTGCCGGTCGCTCAGGTTGCGTGTACCGGGGCAGGTGCCTTCGACGCCGCCGTGGGAGACCAGCAGCGGGCGTTTGGCGATGGCCAGCACATCATCCATCAAGGGTCGCGAGGCGTGAGCCAGATCGATCAGCATGGATTTCTCTTCGAGGCGGGCGATCACCTGCCGGCCCAGCGGTGTCAGGCCACCCTTCGCCAGGCCATGGGCCGAGCCGCCGACCTCGTTGTCGAAGAAGTGAGTCAGGCCAGCCATGCGGAAACCTGCGTCGTAGAGGAGGTCGAGGTTATCCAGCTGCCCTTCGAGCGGGTGCAGGCCCTCGGTGGCCAGCAGGGTGGCGACGCGACGCGGGTCCTCGTTCCAGGCCTGCAGGAAGGTGGCCAGGTCGGCTCTGCTCCTGATCAGCACCATGCGACCATCGCTGCCTGCGGTCGCCTCGCGCAGCTTTTCGGCCTGGTAGAGGGCGCGCTTCAGCAGGCTGTTCCAGGTCGCCCGAGGCCAGCGCTGGGCCATGGCGAGCAGCGTGATGGTGTCGCTATCGGCAGCGTTGCTCTCGTAGTTCAGCCCGCGTGGCGATTTGGTCACGGTGGAGAACACCTGCAGGCCGACGCGGCCTTCGAGCATGCGCGGCAGATCCGAGTGCCCGTAACTGTAGCGCTTGAGCAAGTCTCGCTCCCAGAGCAGCGCGTCGTCGTGCAGGTCGGCGATGAACAGGGTGTCGTGCAGGCGGGTGGCGGCCTCTCCGGCAGGGTAGGGCGCAGGTGATTCGACGCTGTTCATGCGTCGGTCGAGGATGCTGGGCAACGTGAAGAACACGCCGGCAGCGACGATCAGGGCAATCGGAGCGATCAGCAGGCGTTTACGCATCGGGAGCATCCACGCAAAGGTATGGGTCCGAACAGCATGCCACGCGGTGACGGCATTTCAGTGACAGAGGCGGTTGCGGCCTTCGTCCTTGGCCCGGTACAGGGCCTTGTCGGCACGGGCGATCAGGCTGGTCAGGCTGTCCTTGGGCTGCATCTGGGTCAGCCCCAGGGAAATCGTCACACCGGGCTGGGCGCCCAGCGGCGAGTAGAAGGCGCCGATCTGCTCCAGGCTCTCGCGCAGACGCTCGGCGATGTCCACTGCCTGTTTCAGGTTCAGCTCAGGCAGCAGCACGACGAATTCCTCACCCCCGAAACGCACCAGGCTGTCACGGGGGCGCAGCTGTCGACGCAGGGTGTGGGCGACCAGGCACAGGGCATAGTCGCCAGCCAGGTGGCCGTGCTGATCGTTGTAATCCTTGAAGTGATCGACATCGAGCATCAGCAGGCTCAGGGGCTGGCAACTGAACAGGCAACGGGTGCGTTCGCGTTCGAACACGTGCTCCAGCCAGCGCCGGTTGAAGGCCCCGGTGAGTTTGTCGACGTTGGCGTTCTGCTCGCTGTCGATCAGTTGCCGATTGCCCTGGCGCATGCGGCTGCACAGCACTTCCAGCAGGTTGTGCATCATCTGCGGCGATTGCTGGAACAGCGTGGTCAGTGCATCACGGTGCAGGCGCAGCACGCTGCTCGGCTCGTTGGCCACCACGTAGGCGCTGGGATGCTCGTTGTCGATGAAGCTGATTTCGCCGGCGCAATCACCCGAGTGCAGGGTGGTGACCGGCTGATTGTCCAGCGAGCCCAGATAAACCTTGAGGCTGCCGTTGACGACTATATAGAGGTACTGGTTGCGGTCGAAAGGCGAGAGCAGCACTTCGCCGGTGTCCAGATCGCAGGCACGAAAGGAATCCAGCAGCCGGGTCAGGCTGCCGAGTGCAACATTGTTGAACAGGCGCAGTTGTCGGATCTGCTGTAGATCGGTCTGCCATTGGGATGCCTTCATGGCATCAGCATCCTTGCTCGAAAACGACTAACGATTGGCACCGCTAACGCTCCCTGGGTCAATGACCCCATTCATGGTGAATGGACGGGCCTCATTACCCTGACAGTATCCGTCGGCCCGAGGACTGACAATGCTCTTGCGCCTCGACGACGACAGGCGGCGCGTGGACTGTGACCTGGGTCACAGGCCTGGCCCCGCGCAAACCGGCGTTATAGACGGGCCGCCAGCCAAACACCGACGTCGCGTATTTCCTCCGGTAACACTTCGTGGCCCATGGGATACTCCTGCCATGTCACGGTGACATCATGCTGCAGCAGCCAGTCGTGGGCGGCGCGGCCCATGGGTGGCAGCACCACGCCGTCCTGATTGCCGTGCAGGCAGTACACCGGTATCGCACGCTGCAGGTCGCTCAGTTGCACCTGCTCGGCAAAGGTCGGGGCGTAGGTGGACAGCGCCAGGACCCCGCCGAGCGGGCCCTGCCAGCGCAGGAAGGCGGTATGCAGTACCACCGCGCCGCCCTGGGAAAAGCCGGCGAGAAAGATGCGGGCCGGGTCGATCCCTTCGTTGCGCTGCGCCTCGATCAGGTCGATCACCTGCTGGGCCGACTGTTCGAGCTGCTCCCGATCGATCGCCCTGGCCGGGCTCATGGCGAGAATGTCGTACCAGCTGGGCATCTCGTAGCCGCCGTTGACGGTGACTGCGCGAGTGGGCGCCTGGGGCAGTACGAAACGGGTGCTGCGCAGCGATTGCTGCAGCGCCTGGGCGACCGGTTGAAAATCGAAGCGATCTGCACCCAGACCGTGCAGCCAGATGACGCATGAATCGGCGGGAAGTGGGGGCTGCAGTAGCAATGTGGTATCCATGTGTTGCTCCAATATGGGGCCTGTGCGTTATTTTGGTGCGTAACTGTTTTTCGTCACTGTACTGATCCGTGAACAAGATGTCGCAAGATTACAAGTTTGCCCCCTTGACCCGCCTATCTCGCGGGCAAAATCACCGTGTGGTATGGCCTTTGCTATAGAGCCTGAGACTGATGTCGTCGGCCTGGCGTGGTAACACCGCTCCGAGCCGCGGAGCAGACGGGAAAGCCGATTTGATGGGGTTTCCAAAAGGTTCGCCGGGCGCTGCATGCCTGTCGATGTGCAAATTCGCGTTCCGTCTCGGGCCCGTTCACCAATGGGCTGGTGCAAGCGTCGATGACCTACTTTTCGAATAGGTCACGGCATTCGCACCGAGGTCTGGTCACCGGTCTACACTGTCGCTGCCTACAGTGACGACATGCCCCAAAAGGGTACGGCGATCCGACTGAGACTCCAACACAACAAAAGCAACCGGAGAATGTTCAATGAAGATGGTTAAAACCACCCTGGCGATGTTGACCGCCGCCGCCGTTCTGGGTGCAGCAGGCATGGCTCATGCCGGTGCTACCCTGGATGCAGTCAAGAAGAAAGGTTTCGTACAGTGCGGCGTCAGCGATGGCCTGCCTGGCTTCTCGGTACCGGATGAGAAGGGCAACTATCAGGGTATCGACGTCGACATCTGCCGCGGTGTGGCCGCAGCGGTGTTCGGTGACGCGACCAAGGTCAAGTACAGCCCGCTGACCGCCAAGGAGCGTTTCACCGCGATCCAGTCCGGTGAAGTCGATGTGCTCTCGCGCAACACCACCTGGACCAGCTCCCGCGACGGCGGCATGGGTCTGGTATTCACCGGCGTGACCTACTACGACGGTATCGGCTTCCTGGTTAACAAGAAGCTGGGCGTTGCCAGTGCCAAGGAACTGGATGGCGCGACCATCTGTATCCAGGCAGGCACCACCACCGAGCTGAACGTCTCCGACTACTTCCGCTCGAACGGCCTGAAGTACACCCCCATCACCTTCGACACCTCCGACGAAAGCGCCAAGTCCCTGGAAGCTGGTCGTTGCGACGTACTGACCTCCGACCAGTCGCAGCTGTACGCACAGCGCATCAAGCTGGGCGCGCCGGATGACTGGGTAGTACTGCCGGAAGTGATCTCCAAGGAGCCGCTGGGCCCGCTGGTTCGTCGTGGCGACGAAGACTGGATGGCTATCGTCAAGTGGACCCTGTTCGCCATGCTCAACTCCGAAGAGCTGGGTGTCGACTCCAAGAACGTCGAAGCCCTGGCCAAGGAAACCAAGAACCCTGACGTAGCCCGTATGCTGGGTGCCGACGGTGAGTATGGCAAGGATCTGAAACTGCCGAAGGACTGGGTCGTCCAGATCGTCAAGCAGGTCGGTAACTACGGCGAAGTCTTCGACCGTAACATCGGCAAGGGCAGCGAGCTGAAAATCGAGCGTGGTCTGAACGCTCTGTGGAACAAAGGCGGTCTGCACTACGCTCCTCCAGTGCGTTGATTGACCTGTCGCCCGGCAGCCGGCTGCCGGGCGATTTTCGTTCCGTTATACCTGGGGCATTCCCATGCAGAAAAACATCGGCGCACCGCAGGGGTTCTCCCTCAGCGATCCACGTGTGCGCGCCTGGCTATTCCAGATCATTACCGTTGTGGCCGTGGTCGCAATGGGGTGGTTCCTGTTCAGCAACACACAGACCAACCTGCAACACCGGGGCATCACGTCCGGCTTCGACTTTCTCGAGCGCAGTGCCGGTTTCGGCATCGCCCAACACCTGATCAGCTATACCGAAGCGGACAGCTATGCCCGCGTCTTCGTCATCGGCCTGCTCAACACGCTGCTGGTGTCCTTCATCGGTATCGTGCTGGCTACCTTCCTCGGCTTCCTCATCGGTATCGCGCGACTGTCGCCGAACTGGATGATCAGCAAGCTGGCGACCGTCTACATCGAGGTGTTCCGCAACATTCCGCCGTTGCTGCAGATTCTCTTCTGGTACTTCGCCGTGCTGCTGCCGCTGCCGGGACCGCGTGCCAGCATCAGCATCGGCGAAAGCTTCTTCCTCAGCAACCGCGGCCTGAACATGCCGGCTGCCGAGGCGACGGGGGCTTTCTGGCCGTTCGTGGCCGGCCTGGTGGTGACCCTGGTCGCCATCGTGCTGATGACCCGCTGGGCCAACAAGCGCTTCGAAGCCACCGGCGTGCCATTCCACAAGTTCTGGGCTGGCCTGGGGCTGGCGATCGTCATTCCCACGCTGTTCGCGCTGGTGTTCGGTAGCCCGCTGCACTGGTCGGTACCGGAGCTCAAGGGCTTCAACTTCGTCGGCGGCTGGGTGATGATCCCGGAACTGCTGGCGCTGACCATCGCGTTGACCGTCTACACCGCGGCCTTCATCGCCGAGAACGTGCGCTCCGGGATCAACTCGGTCAGCCACGGGCAGACCGAAGCCGCTCGCTCGCTGGGGCTGCGCCCGGGCCCGACCCTGCGCAAGGTGATCATTCCCCAGGCCATGCGGGTCATCATTCCGCCGCTGACCAGCCAATACCTGAACCTGGCGAAGAACTCCTCTCTGGCCGCCGGTATCGGTTACCCGGACATGGTGTCGCTGTTCGCCGGTACGGTACTCAACCAGACGGGCCAGGCCATCGAGGTGATTGCCATCACCATGAGCGTGTACCTGGCGATCAGTATCAGCATTTCCCTGCTGATGAACTGGTACAACAAGCGCATCGCGCTGATCGAGCGGTGAGGACCTAGCGCAATGAGCACAACCCATATTTTCAAACCGGATCAGCCGCCACCCAGCTCCAGTGTTGGTGTGGTCGCCTGGATGCGCAGCAATCTGTTCTCCAGCTGGCTCAATACGGCGCTGACCTTCTTCGCCATCTACCTCGTTTGGCTGATGGTGCCGCCGCTGCTCAAGTGGGCGTTCATCGACGCCAACTGGGTGGGCACCACCCGCGCCGACTGCACCAAGGAAGGCGCCTGCTGGGTGTTCATCCAGGCGCGTTTCAGCCAGTTCATGTATGGCTTCTACCCCAGTGAACTGCGCTGGCGCGTGGACCTGACCGCGGTTCTGGCGATCGTCGGTGCGGCACCGCTGTTCATTTCCCGCTTCCCGCGCAAGGCCTTCTATGGCATCGGCTTCCTGGTGATCTACCCGGTGGTTGCCTGGTGCCTGCTGCATGGCGGTGTGTTCGGCCTGGAAACCGTGCCGACCAGCCGTTGGGGCGGCCTGATGCTGACTCTGGTGATCGCCGCGGTAGGTATCGCCGGTGCATTGCCGCTGGGCATTCTGCTGGCTTTGGGGCGCCGCTCCAACATGCCGGCGGTGCGCGTGGTCTGCGTGACGTTCATCGAGTTCTGGCGTGGCGTTCCACTGATCACCGTGCTGTTCATGTCCTCGGTGATGCTGCCGCTGTTCCTGCCCGAGGGCATGAGCTTCGACAAGCTGATGCGGGCGCTGATCGGGGTCATCCTGTTCCAGTCGGCCTACATCGCCGAAGTGGTACGTGGTGGTCTGCAGGCGATTCCCAAGGGGCAATACGAAGCGGCCGGCGCCATGGGCCTGGGCTACTGGCGGATGATGGGTCTGGTGATCCTGCCGCAAGCGCTCAAGCTGGTGATTCCGGGCATCGTCAACACCTTCATCGCCCTGTTCAAGGACACCAGTCTGGTGATCATCATCGGCCTGTTCGACCTGCTCAACAGCGTCAAGCAGGCGGCTGCCGACCCGGCGTGGCTGGGCATGGCGACCGAGGGCTATGTGTTCGCTGCCCTGATTTTCTGGATTTTCTGTTTCGGCATGTCCCGCTACTCCCTCCATCTGGAGCGGAAGCTCGATACCGGCCACAAGCGTTAGGAGTCACTTAGATGAGCGAAGCAAACAAGCAACCCAGCGCCGAGCCGATCATTCAGCTGCAGGGCGTGAACAAGTGGTACGGCCAGTTCCACGTACTCAAGGACATCAACCTCGACGTGCGTCAGGGCGAGCGTATCGTGCTGTGCGGGCCGTCGGGTTCGGGCAAGTCCACCACCATCCGCTGCATCAACCGTCTGGAAGAACACCAGGCCGGTCGCATCGTGGTCGATGGCACCGAACTGACCCGTGACCTCAAGGACATCGAAACCGTGCGCCGCGAAGTGGGCATGGTGTTCCAGCACTTCAACCTGTTCCCGCACCTCACCGTGCTGCAGAACTGCACGCTGGCGCCGATGTGGGTTCGCAAGATGCCCAAGCGCAAGGCGGAGGAAATCGCCATGCACTTCCTCGAGCGCGTGCGCATTCCGGAACAGGCCCACAAGTTCCCGGGGCAACTGTCCGGTGGTCAGCAGCAGCGTGTGGCCATTGCCCGTGCCCTGTGCATGAAGCCGAAGATCATGCTGTTCGATGAGCCGACCTCGGCGCTCGACCCGGAAATGGTCAAGGAAGTACTCGACACCATGATCGGCCTGGCTCAGGACGGCATGACCATGCTCTGCGTGACCCACGAAATGGGCTTCGCCCGTACCGTGGCGGATCGGGTGATCTTCATGGACAAGGGCGAGATCGTCGAACAGGCCGAGCCCAATGCCTTCTTCGACAATCCGCAGAACGAGCGCACCAAGCTGTTCCTCGGGCAGATCCTGCACTGAGAACGAACTTACGAGGCCGCTGCGGCGTAGAAGACGGACTGGATTGCCAGCCCAGTCGGAAAGCCGCTTGCGGCTAACGCGCTTTAGGGCGGCCCCGGAGGAGCGAGCGAAGCGAGTTGTGCTCATGTACGAGCGTACACTCACATGCGAGCCCAGTTGAACTGGTCAAGTAATTCTGGACACCGTTTATGGTTTAGGCCGCCAGCTTCTCT
>NZ_JARVSV010000018.1:0-1475 GCF_030209025.1 Pseudomonas sp. MEJ086 | reverse complement strand
TCAGTTCATGCCCAGCCAGTTCGGCAGCCCCAGCGAGATGAACGGCACGTAGGTCACCAGGATCAGGAACGCCAGCATCACCAGCAGCCATGGCGATACCGCGCGCACCACACGGGTCAGCGGCATGCCGGTGACCGCCGAGGTGACGAACAGGTTGAGGCCCGTGGGCGGCGTGATCAGGCCGATCTCCATGTTCACCACCATGATGATGCCCAGGTGGATCGGGTCGATGCCCAGCTGCATGGCGATCGGGAACAGGATCGGCGCCAGGATCAGGATGATCGCCGACGGCTCCATGAAGGTGCCGGCGATCAGCAGCACGATGTTCACCACGATCAGGAACTCGATCGGGCTGAAGCCCTGGTCGACGACCCAGGCGGTGATCGACTGCGGGATCTGCTCGGTGGTCAGCACGTGGGCGAACAGCATGGCGTTGGCGATGATGAACATCAGCACCACGCTCAGCTTGCCGGCCTCGACGAACACCTTCGGGCACTCGCGAACGGTCATGTCCTTGTAGATGAAAATCGCCACGAAGGCCGCGTACACCGCCGCCACCGCAGCAGCCTCGGTCGGCGTGAACATGCCCGAGTAGATGCCGCCGAGGATGATCACGATCAGCGCCAGCCCCCAGCCGGCCTTGCGCCCGGCAGTGAGGATCTCGCTCATCGACGCCCGCGGCAGCGACGGCATGTTCTTCACCCGGGCGATGATGTAGATGGTGATCATCAGGAACACGCCCAGCAGCAGCCCCGGCACCACGCCGGCCATGAACAGCTTGCCCACCGAGGTCTCGGTCGCCGTGGCGTAGACCACCATGACGATCGACGGCGGAATCAGGATGCCCAGGGTACCGGCGTTACAGACGATACCGGCGGCGAACTCCTTCTTGTAGCCCGAACGCACCATGCCGGCGATGACGATCGAACCGACCGCCGCCACCGTGGCCGGCGACGAGCCGCTCAGCGCGGCGAACAGCATGCACGCCAGGATCGCGGCGATGGCCAGGCCACCCTTGATATGGCCGACGCAGGCGTTGGCGAAATCGATCAGCCGACGGGCCACGCCGCCGCTGGTCATGAACGCACCCGACAGCAGGAAGAACGGAATCGCCAGCAGCGTGTAGTGCTCGCTGGTCTCGAACAGCTTGATCGCCAGCGAACGCACCGAGTCGTTGCTGAAGAACAGGATGGTCATGGCCCCGGACAAACCCAGGGAAATCGCCACCGGAATGCCGATGAACATCAGCGCGAACAGGGCGACGAACAGAAATGCGATGGTCATCGTTTAGCCTCCGTCTCTTCGGCGAGTTTGATGGCGTCTTCGACTTCGCCGTGACCACCAAAACCAATCTGCTTGTCCTGGATCACCCGCACCAATACCTGGGCGAAACGCAGGAACATGAGAGAGAAGCCAATCGGCACGATCATCACGATGTGCCACTGCTGGACGCCGAAGCGGTCCAGGTCCTCGGC
>NZ_JARVSV010000052.1:0-1698 GCF_030209025.1 Pseudomonas sp. MEJ086 | reverse complement strand
TAGGCCTGCCAGCCGGTGCAGTGGCTGGCGATACGCTGGTGATCACCAACGGCACTACGCCGCAGACCATTACCCTGACGGCTGCGCAAATCACCGCAGGTTTCGTGACAACCACCTTCGCCAACCCGGGCGAAGGCAACACGCTGACCGTCGAAGCCACCCTGCGTGACCAGTTCGGCAACACGTCGAACAAGGGAACCGACAGCGCCCGCGTCGATACGCTGGCAGGTGCCACAGGTGCGGCTCCAACCGTAGAAATTCGTGAAGACATCAACAACGACGGGGTGATCGGTCAGAACGAGCTCAGCGGTGCGATCGATGTACGAGTCGGCTTGCCAGCCGGCTCCGTGGCCGGCGATATCATCAGTGTCACCGATGGCACGACCATCAAGACCTTCACACTGACTGCAGCGCAAATCACCACGGGTCATGTCGACACCACCTTCGCCAACCCAGGTGAAGGCAAGACCATCACCGTCGAGGCAACGCTGCAGGATCAGTTCGGCAACACGTCCGGCAAGGGCAGCGACCAGGCTCTGGTGAACAGTAATCCAGTGGCCGTCGACGACCCTGTCGGCAGCCCTTACACCGTGACGATCGGTGACCTGGGTGGGGGTTCAGCCACCAACAACTGGGCGCAGAACGACAGTAACAATCAGAAGACGGTAATCCAGGCACGAGATGGCAATGGCGACAACGCCAACCTGCTGCAACTGACCGTCGACGGCAACCAGAACGCTCTGGGCGTCGCAGGTTCGCCACGCGCCGTGGTCAATCAGGTCCCAGACCAGCTGGAATACGACCCGACCACCGGCAAATCCGAATCCATCACCCTGAACTTCAGCGGCAACCTCAACCAGGCCAACTTCAGCGTAAGTCGCCTGATCGCCGCCGAAGAAGGTGGCGAAGTGGGTCGTTGGGTGGCGATGTACGAGGGCGTTGAAGTGGCCAGTGGCACCTTCAAGCTCAGCGGTGGCGGCTCCGGCACCTTCTCGCTCAATACCGGCACGCAAGTGTTCGACAGCATCCGCTTCGAGGCACTGCCTACGGCCAACGGCGCAGGTGATGGGTCCGACTACTTCCTGACCGGTTTCTCCGGGTCCGGCCCGGCCTCTGCCAACAGCGCCTATGTGGTCAATGAAAGCCAGACGCTGGTCATCGACCAGGGCAAAGGTCTGCTCAACAACGACAGCGATGCCCAGGCCAACCAGACGCTCGGGGTCATCAAGATCAATGGCGCTGACGTCCCTGCCGACGGCAAGGTCGCGCTGGCAACGGGTGTACTGACCGTCAATGCCGATGGCAGCTTCAACTTTGCCGCCAATGACAACAACCTCAAATCGGGTGAGGTCAAGACCCAGAGCTTCACCTACACCGTAGGTGATGGTTATGGCGGTACTGCAACCGCCACCGCCACCATCACCATCATCGGTACCGAAGTCGCTCCTGGCATCGGCGCAGTCAGCGCTGCCGTGGACAGCACCGGTGGCCAGGTGGACGAAGGCGACAATGCCGTCTTCACCGTCAACCTCACCAACGCCAGCAGCACGGCATCGACCTTCAACCTGTCCCTCAACCCGGGTACGGCGACTGCCGGTAGCGATTACAACGCAGCCCTGACCAACCAGAGCTTCAGCAACGGGGTCACCTACAACGCCGCTACTGGCCAGGTCACCGTGCCTGCGGGTGTCACCAGCT
>NZ_JARVSV010000045.1:0-1944 GCF_030209025.1 Pseudomonas sp. MEJ086 | reverse complement strand
GGTCACCAACACCAACGGAACTCTGGGCTTCAGCATCAATGTCCCAGGCGCCGACCTGGCGGCTGATAGCGACCGCACCATCGATGCGAGCATCAGCACCACCGATGCTGCCGGCAACGTTGGCACCGCCTCCGATACCGAAGGCTATAGCGTCGACACCACCGCACCGACCATCAGCGTCGATGCTCCGGCGATTAGCAACGACACCACCCCGACCATTACCGGTACGACCGATGCGCCGGTGGGTAGCATCGTCACCCTGACCGTTACCCAGAACGGCACGAGCTTTACCTTCACCACGCCGGTTCTGGCTGGCGGCGGCTACACCGTCGATGTACCGCAGACACTGGCTGAAGGCCCATACACCGTTGATGCTCAGGTTACGGATCCAGCTGGCAATACTGGCAGCGCTACCGACAACGGCGCTATCGACACCCTTGCCGGCGACACCGGCGCGGCCCCAGTCGTCACCATCACCGAAGACGCCAACAACGACGGCGTGATCAGCAAGTCCGAGCTCAATGGAGAGATCGACGTACGCGTAGGCCTGCCGGCTGGTGCGGTAGCTGGCGACACGCTGGTGATCACCAACGGCACGACGCCGCAGACCATCACGCTCACGGCTGCACAAATCACTGCAGGCTTCGTGACAACCACCTTCGCCAACCTGGGCGAAGGCAACACGCTGACCGTCGAGGCCACCCTGCGTGACCAGTTCGGCAACACCTCCGAGAAAGGTACCGACACCGCCAAGGTCGACACCCTGGCCGGCACCACCGGTGCTGCTCCGGTCGTCACCATCACCGAAGATGCCAACAACGACGGCGTGATCAGCAAGTCCGAGCTCAACGGAGAGATCGACGTACGCGTAGGCCTGCCAGCCGGTGCGGTGGCTGGCGACACGCTGGTAATCACCAACGGCACGACGCCGCAGACCATCACCCTGACGGCTGCGCAAATCACTGCGGGCTTCGTCACGACCACCTTCGCCAACCCGGGCGAAGGCAACACGCTGACCGTCGAAGCTACCCTGCGTGACCAGTTCGGCAACACCTCCGAAAAAGGTACCGACACCGCCAAGGTCGACACCCTGGCCGGCACCACCGGTGCTGCTCCGGTCGTCACCATCACCGAAGATGCCAACAACGACGGCGTGATCAGCAAGGCTGAGCTCAATGGAGAGATCGACGTACGCGTAGGCCTGCCAGCCGGTGCAGTGGCTGGCGATACGCTGGTGATCACCAACGGCACCACCCCGCAGACCATCACCCTGACGGCTGCGCAAATCACCGCAGGTTTCGTCACAACCACCTTCGCCAACCCGGGCGAAGGCAACAGCATCACCGTCGAAGCTGCCCTGCGTGACCAGTTCGGCAACACCTCCGAGAAAGGTACCGACACCGCCAAGGTCGACACCCTGGCGGGCACCACGGGTGCTGCTCCGGTCGTCACCATCACCGAAGATGCCAACAACGACGGCGTGATCAGCAAGGCTGAACTCAATGGAGAGATCGACGTACGCGTAGGTCTGCCAGCTGGTGCAGTGGCTGGCGACACGCTGGTGATCACCAACGGAACCACCCCGCAGACCATCACCCTGACTGCAGCGCAAATCACCGCAGGTTTCGTCACGACTACCTTCGCCAACCCGGGTGAAGGCAACACGCTGACCGTCGAAGCCACGCTGCGCGACCAGTTCGGCAACACCTCCGAGAAAGGTACCGACACCGCCAAGGTCGACACCCTGGCCGGCACCACCGGTGCTGCCCCAGTCGTCACCATCACCGAAGACGCCAACAACGACGGCGTGATCAGCAAGGCCGAGCTCAACGGAGACATCGACGTACGCGTAGGCCTGCCAGCCGGTGCAGTGGCTGGCGACACGCTGGTGATCACCAACGGCACGACGCCGCAGACCATCACGCTCACGGCAGCGCAAATCAC
>NZ_JARVSV010000062.1:0-2998 GCF_030209025.1 Pseudomonas sp. MEJ086 | reverse complement strand
GCGCAGAACCTGTGGGAACGGGCCATGCCCGTGATCGTTTCACGGGCATGGCCCGTTCTCACAGGAGTAATACACAACTGTCCTGGCTCTGGCTCTAGCCCTTAAAGTCCTTTGATAGAGAATCCAAGCCGCGGGAAGTGCACATGCACGACACCAGCGCGGTCATCTTCACGACGCAGGATCAACTCCTCGGCCCCGGCGAACAGCAGCTCGCCTTCCACGGCATCCACCCCGTAATCAATCGCCGAGATGGCGACGGCCTGCCCGCTGACAAAACCATTCGGGTCAGTGAACGCCTCGTCCGGCAGCGGCGATGGCGTGGCTTCGCGCGCCACCCTGATGGCCTCCTCGCTGCTCAACGGCTCGGGCTTGCCGTGTCCACTTGCCAGCACCCGATCCAGCCAGGCGGCGACGCCCGGGTAGCCATCGACCAGGGGCGAGGTCACCGGCGTCGCACGCAGGAACCACAGCGGGTGAGCCATGGCGATATCGGCCAGGCTCGCCTCACCGAACAGGAAATCACCACCGCTCGCCTCCAACTGAGCCTGCAGACGTGCCATGAACGCCGGCCACTGGTGCTTGGCCTGCTCGGCGGGCAAACGGCTGGCCTGACCACCAGCGAACAGCTTGGCGCGGTCGGCGATGAAGGCCTGGACGAACTCCGGGGGTGCCTTGGCGAAACGCACGGCGATGGACTCGGGCTGGAACACCAGGCTGACCGCATGCTGAAACACCACCGAGTCGGCCCATTGGGCGAAGGCGGCGATGGCGAACGCCAGATTGCCCGGCAACAGCGCCGGCTGCGGCTGAAGGGCTTCGAGACGACGCGCGATCAACGCGGTGTCGCAGTAGATATCGGCACCGATCTGCAGCACCGGGGTCTTGCGATAACCTCCCGTCAGGGCGGTGAGATCCGGCTTGGGCATCAGCGGGGGAATCTGCACCGAGCGCCAGGCCAGGTCCTTGAAGCCCAGCAACAGGCGCGCTTTTTCAGCGAAGGGCGACGTGGGGTAATGGTGCAGGATGAGCTCAGACATTGCAGACCTCCGGGAACGGGTAAGGCCTGCAGCTTAACTCAGCTTGCTGCTGGTACTAGACAGAACCCATTGGGGCTGATGAGTGCTCATCAAGGACATGCATCAGGCTACCGGTGGCCACCAGCGCTTCCTTGGCGCCTTTGCCCAGTCGCTTGATCGCCCGCTCGCGGCGCAGGGCATCGCCCTTGCCGATACAGCTTTCGCTGTAGACCAGGGCCACTGCCGGGCTGGAAAAGAAGAAGCGAGCGCCCTTGCCACTTTGGTGCTGGGCGAAACGGCGCAGTGGATCGTCACTGATGCCGCAGTAGAGCGCGCCATTGGCGGCGCGCACCAGGTAAACGAACCAGACCTTATCCGGCGTAACGCTCATTGCCGGCGATCAGGCGAACCATTCGCGGGCAGAGCGCCACACGCACATGCCGACGAAATACGCCGAAGACAGGCCCCACAGCGCCAGCAGCCAAACCGGCTGGGTCGGGAACTGGATGATCAACCCGGCACAGGCGAACATCCAGATCATGGTCACGGCGATGTTCAACGGCATGAACTGCTTGACCCGGAACGGGTGCAGGAACTTCATGCGAGTCAGTGTCAGGCCCGCCAGCACCATGATGACCAGGAAGGTCACCCACGGCTCGAAATCCAGCAGATAGAGGTACACCACCACCACGTTCCACGCCGCCGGGAAGCCGACGAAGTAGTTGTCCTTGCTCTTCATGTTGACGTTGCAGAAGCAGAACAGCGACGACAGCAGAATGATGCCCACCGACAGCAGCAGCGTGTACTCGGGCAGCGGGATGAAGCGATAGACGAAGATCGCCGGGATGAACACGTAGGTGAGGTAGTCGATCACCAGATCGAGGGTCGAACCGTCGAAATGCGGCAGTACCACCTTGACGTCGTACTTGCGCGCCAGGGTGCCGTCCAGGCCGTCGACCAACAAGGCGAGCCCCAGCCACAGCAGGCAGCTTTCCGCCCTCCCCTCGATCAGCGCGAGCAGCGCCAACATGCCAAGGATTACCCCGCTGGCGGTTACCGCGTGAACGCTCCATGCCTTGGCTTTACTGGGTGATAGCGACATAACACTCATGATCGAAATACTCTGGTAGACGGACTTTCACGCAACGAACGGAGCCTTTACATGCACTCAGCCATTCATCGATGAACATTCAGACCGAGAAGCCTACCACTCCGTTCAGCTGCGCGCCTCTACGCCGTGCTGCCCGTCTGACGCACGGGAGGCCTGAAACTGCCGCAGACCGTTCCTGGCCTGCCTGCGCACGGTGTTTTTCAGCAGCGGCGTCCAGCCGATGAGCATGCCCTGAAAACCCAGCGCCTGAGCGGACCAGCGCCACATATCGAACTGATCACGGTGTTCGACGATCAGCCCGTCACGAATCACGAACGACGCCTGGATGCGGTTCACCACGGTGCGGCCGGTCTGGCTGAACAGGTAAGTGGCCACCCAGTTGGCGCTACCACCATTGGCATCGGCCTGCACATCGCTGAAGGTCAGGGAGAACTGCTTGGCCCGGGTGGTCAGCATGCGCCACATGTCCGCGGCATCGTCACCGGTGAGCGTGCCGAATGCCGGGTCACTGAAGCTGACATCAGGCGCATAGCAACTCGCCATGCGCTCGGCATCCAGTTGCTGGAAGGCCTGGTAGAAACGGGTGATCAGATCGGCATTCGGGTGAGACATGGCTGAGCTCCTTGGCGATACGCAGAGTATCGCCGCAAAACGCCGATCCGACGATGGGCATATCGGCCATTGATACGCCCTTATCAGAACGCAAAAGGGAGCCCTGCGGAGGCTCCCTTCTACTAGCAAGAACGCGCTTTCGATCCAGCGAGCTAGAGTCCTGCAAGGCCTGGGCTGCCCCGCAAATACAGGCGAGGAAGCGGACTTGAACTGGCTTAATAAATCTGGACACCTCAATCGGGCGCTATGATGGCGCCCA
>NZ_JARVSV010000058.1:0-3325 GCF_030209025.1 Pseudomonas sp. MEJ086 | reverse complement strand
ATACTTCGGAGCAGACGCGGGTCAGAGCAGCGGTCAGAGTGGTTTTACCGTGGTCGACGTGGCCAATGGTGCCAACGTTGACGTGCGGCTTGTTACGTTCAAACTTTTCTTTAGCCATTTTGACCGTCTCCGAACGAAGAATTCAGCTAGTGATACCGCCATTAAAACAAAGGCAGATACTTTCATATCTGCCTTTATTAAATGGAGCTCATGAGCGGATTCGAACCGCTGACCTCACCCTTACCAAGGGTGTGCTCTACCAACTGAGCTACATGAGCAAATATATTGCGCGACCAGCAAAGCTGGAGCGGGCAGCGGGGATCGAACCCGCATCATCAGCTTGGAAGGCTGAGGTTCTACCATTGAACTATGCCCGCGGAGCTCACAGCTCGCGCTTAAATCTGGTGGAGGGAGAAGGATTCGAACCTTCGAAGTCGATGACGTCAGATTTACAGTCTGATCCCTTTGGCCGCTCGGGAATCCCTCCATAAGGAGGCGGCATTCTCAATATCTGCCACCCTACTGTCAAGCACTTTCTCATTTAAAAACCTGAGCTTAGCGACACTAACAGCAGCTTCACATACACACCGGTTAAGGCGTCCACCCTGCGAAGCGGGCGCCATTCTATGCATTCTATCGAGGGCTTGCAACCCCTTCGCACGGCATTAATTGATGTTGTAAGCCTTTGAAGTCCAAAGACAATCGTTCGAGCAGAGAATCATCGACCAAACGCCGGCTTTCCGGGGCAATACGCACCCAGTGGCGACGGTTGGCTCGCGGCAACTCTCGCAGCAGCGGCTCATAGCCGGCTCTGCGCAGACGCGAGATCACGCTATCGGCAGAGTCATGACGAGGAAAGATACCAAGGGAAATGCCATTCGACAGATCCCCCTGACTGATGATGTAGCTGTCGATCTTGCGTGCCTGCAATTCACGCAACTGCCTCAAAGATGCCTGCCGGGATGCGAGCGGTGGCAGGTAGACCCAATAGTCGACAGCACCGGCGGACTCGACCACCTGCACCTGCGAGCGAATATCCAGACTGAGAAGACGCTGCTCGACCTGCTCTGCCTCGACATTATCCTCGAAGCTTCCCAGGAACAGACACACAGCCTCCTCTTCGGGAGGAGCCTCCTTCACCGCAGCGCTACGGCGCTGCTGAGGTTCTGACTCACTCAGCAACTGGATATCGCGACGGCTCTCCTGGTAAAGCGAAAGCGGCGCGACCTCCTTGGCATGCATGGGTGTCTGCTGCTGATGCCAGACATAGTAGAAGGCATTCAGCACGACCAGGAGCATGAAAATCCAGCGCATACCTTACTCCCCAGCCAGTGGACAGGCGATCGCCAGACCGATGAATACCAAATCCGGCACCACCCGGGCGGCAGGCACCCACTGCGCGGCCAGCACGGCGTCGCCGCCGGTAAGAAACACAGTGACATCGTCGCCGCATTGCTGGCGTGCCAGCTCGAGCTGGGTGTCGACGAACCCGCGCAACATCAACAAACAACCACGCTCCACTGCCTCCGCGGTGGAACGCCCAGGCACAAGACTATGCTGCGCCTGCTCAGCGACAGCGTCGTCATAACGGATGCGGCGCGTGTGAGTACGCAACTGATTGCGCATCAACGGCATCCCCGGGCAAATGAAACCGCCAAGATGGCTCCCGGTAGAATCGATGAAGTCGGAAGTGATGGCAGTCCCCAGATCAAGAATCAGACAAGCACGACGCTCCAGACTGTATGCCCCAACCACCGCCAGCCACCGATCGAGACCCAGCCGCCGGTATTCATCATAGCCATTGCTCACACCGGCAAGGCTCTGCGCTGACGCGGCCACCCTGCAATCGATGCCGAAACGATTTTTCAACGCGTCGACCAGCAGCCGTGTTTCGTCTTCGCTGCGCACACTAACCAGCCTGCACATGAACAACTCGCCGGGAAAGCGAGATGCCAAAGCCACGAGCAGTTCCTCGTCGCTGCCGACTACACCACCAGCGACCACCTGAGCGCCCCCCTGCCTGGGCAGGACACGCCACTTGATAAAGCTGTTGCCGCAATCAAGCTCAAGAATCATCACGCAACCTCAAACTGAGCTCACCACCGCTGAACACACGCTCACCGCCATCAACCTCGAGGCGTAGCGCGCCAGTATCGTCGACGCCCAGCACTCGCCCTTCTATGGACTGCACACCCGCCGCAAGCGAAACCGCTCGCCCCTGCCACAGGTGACTGGCTTCCCACTGCTCGCGCAAGGCGGAAAAACCATGAAGACGATGCAACTCCAGATAGCGGGCAAGATGGTCACTCAAGCCAGCTACGAACTGGTTGCGATCGATCTGCGCTCCAAGAACTTGCCTGATAGAGGTCCAGGGCTGGTCGATCGCGTCCCCGGGCACTGCCCGCATATTGATATTCACGCCAATTCCGATAATCACATGGCAAACGTCAGCGGGGTCGCCGGATAGCTCCAGCAGAATGCCGGCGATCTTGCGCCCCCCCACCAACAGATCATTGGGCCACTTGAGGCCGACATCGGCAACACCCGCCTCGCGGATGGCATGCAGCAAGGCGAGGCCAACCACCAGGCTGAGACCCTCAATCTGACGCATGCCCCCGGTGATACGCAGCACCAGGCTGTAGTAGAGGTTCTCACCGAACGGGCTGACCCAGTTGCGACCACGACGCCCGCGACCTGCCGTCTGCTGCTCGGCAATGACCAGAAAAGGCGGTGTGGCTCCGGACACCAGGTGGCGCAGCGCCTCGGCATTGGTAGAGTCGACCTGCTGCAGAAGCCTCACCGGCCAGCCTATGGGGGTAAGCGCATCGCCGGCCAATAGGGACAGGGGCATCTCGAGACGATAGCCGCGGCCGCGGACCTTGTGAATGCTGAGATCGAACTCAGCCTCGAGCGCCTGCAGCCGCTTCCATATGGCTGCGCGGCTTACACCAATGGCGGCGCCAAGCTCTTCGCCCGAATGGAACTGGCCATCTTGTAAAAGTCGCAATAAAGGCTGCATGCCGAACCTGCCGTGCAATAAGGTGCGCATGATAGCGATGCGTTCCGCCGCTGCCTACCGAGGCCGGAACGCAATTACCTCGACGTATTTGCAAGTCATGCCCGGGCAGTTGTCTGAATGCCCCCGTGAACGCAAGCCGCCCCGGGCTACAAAGCCTGCGCAGGGCGTAAGACGCCCCACCCTTCCACCAAGCCCCGCGCGCAGGATGGCCTGCTGTAGGAGCCGGCTTGCCGGCGATGCTCTTGACCGCAGCTCGCCAGCAAGCTGGCTCCTACACGTGCTCCGTAGCCTGGGCTGGCGACGCGA